>NZ_AHBC01000040.1:0-201899 GCF_000236625.2 Halomonas sp. GFAJ-1 | reverse complement strand
AGACTTCTTCGCCACCGCCAACAACGGCTTGAGGTCTTTCTTAGCGCGCAGCTTGGTGCCATGGCGCTTGTACTGCGAGCTGATAATGTGCAGTGCCTTGTTGTACGTAAACCGCACCGCCCCGAATTGCTGATTCAAGAAATCAGCCTGTTCGGGGCTGGGGTAGATGCGTACTTTGGTGGCTGTTAACACAACGGCTTCAACTCGTTGACTGTATGAATGTATAGTGCCAGATAAATACGAAACTACAACTCCTGCAGCGCTAGCGCGCTGCCCGCTTGTATCCCCGCCCTCAATCGGGCGAGGGTTTACGCGGATTTTTGCTAAAATGCGTACCCGAAATGCATAAAGCACCGCCTAAGCGGTGCTTTATAAGATGGGGCACACATCAGGTTTTTCAACCAGCCATGCGTTCCACACGATTTACTATGCCATGGCAGGCGCCGAGTAGGAGATAGGCGCAACGGCTTTCTCTTCTTCGAACGTCACGATCTCATAGGCATCAGGCTGCGCCATTAGCTCACGGCAAAGCTGATTATTAAGGGCATGACCCGACTTTATGCCACGGAACTCACCAATCAGGCTATAGCCTAGCTGGTAAAGGTCGCCGATCGCGTCAAGCACCTTATGTTTGACGAACTCGTCTTCATAACGTAGCCCGCCTTCATTAACGATACGGTAGTCGTCAACCACGATAGCATTATCAAGACTGCCGCCGAGGGCTAGATTATTAGAGCGCAAAAACTCTAAATCGCGCATAAAGCCAAAAGTTCGCGCGCGGGAGACTTCTTTAACAAACGACGTCGTCGAGAAATCAATAAGTGCAGTTTGCTTTTGTTGATCAAATACGGGGTGGTCAAAATCGATGGCAAACGCAACTTTGAAGCCCTGATGCGGCAGAAAAACGGCCTCTTTGTCGCCATCGCTCACCGCGACGCGACGCTTAATGCGAATAAACTTCTTAGGCGCATCCTGCTCAAGAATGCCCGCCGACTGGATCAGAAAAACAAATGGACTAGCACTGCCGTCCATAATGGGCACTTCAGGAGCACTAACATCTACATATGCGTTGTCGATACCCAATCCCGCAAAAGCTGACATTAGATGTTCAACCGTTGCCACTTTTACACCTTCGTTAGAAAGCGCGGTGCACAGCGTTGTATCTTCGACCAACTCTGCGCGAGCGGGCACATGCACCGCGGGATCTAAATCGGTTCTGACGAACACAATACCTGTATTTACCGGCGCCGGACGCAAAGCCAAGTGGACTTTTTTGCCAGAGTGCAGACCCACTCCAGTGGCGCGGATGACGTTTTGTAGTGTGCGTTGTCTGATCATGGGCAGTGGTCGAGCTCTAATGTCGGCGGTTATCGGCTCAAAAAACAGCAAATACCGCAAAAGGAAAGTTATCAAACAGTGTTCACTTTAACAGCAAACAAGCGCTTTAACCAATAAAACTCTCGTTTGCTGTAGCAGCGATACATTCAACGCGGCTTAATCCGCCTGACGGCGCAAAAAAGCAGGGATGTCCAGATAATCGTCTGCTTCTGAGGCGCGACGCTTTTCTGGCCGAGGCTTAGCAGCCGGTGCAGGTGCTTCGGCGCGAGCCGTCGCCTGCTGACGCATAACGGTTGGTTGCTGGAGCTTGCGGTAATCAGATGATTCAGCTGTTGAGCGACGTGCAGGCTCACGCGTGGCCGCCTTTGCTTTGCTGCCATCCAAGCCAGCTGCAACAACCGTTACCCGCAGCTCATCAGACATTTCCATATCAATGGAGGTCCCGACGACGATAGTGGCTTCCTGTGAAGCAAACTCTTGAACGGTAGCCCCTACATCGTT
This sequence comes from Halomonas sp. GFAJ-1, assembly GCF_000236625.2. Classification (NCBI taxonomy): domain Bacteria; kingdom Pseudomonadati; phylum Pseudomonadota; class Gammaproteobacteria; order Oceanospirillales; family Halomonadaceae; genus Halomonas; species Halomonas sp. GFAJ-1. The sequence goes on along the minus strand of NZ_AHBC01000040.1, from coordinate 200,060 downwards.
GAACTCACCAATCGATAAGTCAGGCCCTGCCGTAATATTTACCAGGATGCCGCGAGCGCCGTGCAGATCGATATCTTCCAGCAACGGGCTACGGATAGCTTTTTCAGCCGCTTCACGCGCACGGTTTTCACCGGTAGCACCGCCGGTACCCATCATCGCCATGCCCATTTCAGACATAACAGTACGCACGTCAGCGAAATCGACGTTAATGATACCCGGGCTGGTAATCAGTTCGGCAATACCTTGTACCGCGCCCAGCAATACATCGTTGGCGGCACTAAACGCGGTGAGCAGTGTGGCATTTTTACCGAGCACTGAAAGTAGTTTTTCGTTAGGAATAGTGATTAGTGAGTCCACGTGCTCGGAGAGCTCTTTCATGCCCTCTTCTGCCGCGCGCATTCGCTTAGGCCCTTCAAACGGGAAGGGGCGGGTCACCACAGCCACCGTCAAAATGCCCAGCTCTTTGGCCACCTGAGCAACGACCGGTGCCCCGCCAGTACCTGTACCACCACCCATGCCAGCGGTAATGAACACCATATCAGCGCCATTTAACAGCTCAGCAATTCGGTCTCGATCTTCCATGGCAGCTTGGCGTCCAACCTCTGGATTGGCGCCAGCGCCTAACCCTTTGGTTATTTCACTACCAAGCTGCAAAACCGTTTTTGCGGATACGCGTTTAAGCGCCTGGGCATCGGTATTGGCGCAAATAAACTCTACGCCTTCGATGTTGCTCTCGACCATGTGGTTGACAGCATTACCGCCGCCGCCGCCAACGCCGACCACTTTGATGACCGCACTGCTCGAGGGTGCGTTATCTACCAATTCGAACATAAGCCCCGTCTCCTGAACCGCGCTTGCGGCCCTGTCAGAAATTTCCTTTGAACCAGCCTTTAATTTTCGCCAGCGCTGGATTGCCTTCCTTGCTATCACGCCGGGCAAGCTCGTTACGCCCTTTGTGCGCGGCAACGACTCCCCCATGGCTTTCTAGGCCTTGCCCATGTCGCATTTCCTGCAAGGCATAATGTAGCAAGCCAACGCCCGTTGCATAAATAGGATTACGCACCACGTCCGCCAACCCCCTCACATTTTGCGGGCAGGCAATACGAACCGGCATATGAAAAATCTCTTCTGCTAGTTCGCTAACGCCTTCCATGCGCGAGGTGCCACCGGTAAGCACAACCCCAGCGGCTACCATGTCTTCATAACCACTACGGCGTAATTCGTCTCTTACCAGTGTAAAGAGTTCTTCGTAGCGCGGCTCTACCACTTCGGCTAATGCCTGGCGTGATAAATCTCGCGATGGACGATCCCCTACACTGGGTACTTTAATCATTTCATCACTTGCTGCGAGGTGAGTCAGCGCGCAGGCGTATTTTACTTTAATTTCTTCAGCATGCTGGGTAGGCGTACGCAGCGCCATTGCGATGTCATTAGTGACTTGATCACCGGCAATGGGTATCACTGCAGTATGGCGAATTGCCCCTTCGGTAAATATAGCCATATCAGTGGTACCACCGCCAATATCGACCATACAAACGCCCAGTTCGCGCTCATCTTCAGTGAGCACTGCCATACTGGAAGCAAGCTGCTCAAGAATAATGGCATCAACATCTAGGCCACAACGGCGCACACATTTTTCAATGTTTTGCACCGCGTTTAATGCAGCAGTGACAAGATGCACCTGCGCCTCTAACCGAACGCCCGACATACCCAGCGGTTCACGGATGCCACCTTGCGCATCGATTGAGAATTCTTGAGGCAGAACATGTAATACCCGCTGCCCTTCCGAGACAGCTCTGGCGCGAGCTGAGTCAATCACACGCTCAATATCCGATGGCGTTACTTCACGCTCTTTGATGGCTACCACGCCATCTGAGTTCATCGAACTAATATGGCTACCGGCAACGCCAACATAGACAGAATGAATATCGCAGCCAGCCATCAACTCAGCTTCCTCAACGGCTCGTTGAATAGACTGGACCGTTGATTCAATATTAATGACTACGCCGCGTTTCATACCACGCGATGGATGAGAACCGATTCCCGCAATTTCGATCCCGCCATCATCGGTGGGTTGACCGACTATCGCGACGACCTTGGACGTTCCAATGTCCAGCCCGACAACCATATTGGATGCATTGGGTGAGCCTGCCATGAGTCGGAAAATCTCCTTATCGTAATTTGAAAAGTTGTCTTATTAATGGATGACGCTAGCTCGGCAAAGATTCCAATGGGCGTCAACCAAAACATTGTTAAATGTTGATCGATAAAATGCAGCTAAAAAGCCAAAAGGAATAAATAAAACCCACAAAATTACCGATAGAGACATAGTATAGAAACAATAGTCGCAATACGACTAGTCCATGCCCACGATAATGGGCTTAACGGGCAATTAAAACCCTATCAGTGAGTTTCAGTGTTGGTAACCGGTCACATTTACCTGCTTTTTACACATTGTAGACAGCCTATTACTCTGCATTATCTTCAAAATCGCTCTCGCCATGCCAAGCTACAGCGACGCCATTAGGGTAACGCAGGTCGATATAACGAATATGTTCGCTAAGCTGGGATAACTCCCGCTGCCAGGAGGCAGATAAGCGCGCCAGGCGTACTTCATGCTGACGCCTGCCCAACATCACCCACGCCCCATTATCTAACTGTAATCGCCACGCCCCTCGTGGCTCTAAACGTAGTTGCGCCAGCGATAGTGATAAGTTCGCAAAATGCGGGGTTAGCCGATGATAAAAAGTAAGCACCTCTTCACTGCTACCTACCGGGCCCGCAAGATCGGGCAACCCTGAAGGAGCTGTCAGCGGGGCAAACGCAAAGGGTTCCCCCTGAGGATTAAGCAAAAAATCGTCATTCCAGCGAGCCACCGGCACTTGTTCAACCAGCTCAAAAACCAACGCATTGGGCCACTCTCGGGAAATACGCACTTCGTTTAACCAGCCAATGGCTAGGGCACGACTGCGAAGATCGCCCAAATCGGCGGACAGCCATGTGGAGTTTTGCACGAGCGGCGCTAACTGGGTGCGTAAGTAATCAGCACTGACATAGTCCCACTCCCCTCGAATCGAGACCCGCTCGATAGGGCGGTCTAGCCAGAGCCAAAGCGCGCGACTGCCAGCGCCTAGTAAGAGCGCCAGCAGAATGATACCTAACCACGCATTACGCCTTTTCATAAGGCCATCTTCATGATGAGCTCTGTTTGCCAGCAGTCTGCAGTATCTGCACTACCAGCTGATCAAAACCAATCCCAGCATGCGCAGCCGCCTGAGGTACCAAACTATGGTCGGTCATTCCTGGCACGGTATTGACCTCGATTAGCCAGAATTTGCCATCAGCATCCCTCATAACATCGACACGCCCCCAGCCCTCACCACCAATGGCTGCAAATGCTTGTTGGCAAAGCGATGCTAGCGCTTGTTCATCCTGGGCTTCTAAACCACAAGGAAGATGATACTGGGTGGTATTGGCAATGTATTTAGCCTCGTAATCATAAAAACCTCCCGGCACCTCGACGCGTATCGCAGGGAGTACTTCATCACCCAGCAGTGCAACGGTGTACTCTTCACCGACAATAAACCGCTCCGCCATGACACGGGCATCGTACTTGGTTGCAGCATGGTAGGCTGACACCAACTCTTCTTGGCTTTTAACGATACTAATACCCAGCGTGGAGCCTTCGTGGACGGGCTTTACCATCATCGGCAGCCCTAACTGGGTGACCACCGACGCCCAATTTGACTCAGCATTCAACGTAATGCTTTCTGGTGTTGGCAAGCCCACCGCTTGCCAAACCTGCTTTGTGCGCTGTTTATCCATACCTAGAGCGGAGGCTAAAACACCGCTGCCAGTGTAGGGAATATTTAAAAGCTCCAGCGCTCCCTGGAAAGTACCATCCTCACCACCACGACCGTGCAGAGCAACAAATACAGCCGTGGGAGCCAATTGTTCAAGGCCAACTAAGCCATTTTCTCGCAGGTCGTAGCCGATTGCCTGAATCCCTTGCCGCTTCAAGGCATCCAAAATAGCGGCACCGCTTTTAAGCGATACTTCACGCTCGGCGGATCGTCCACCGTAGACCACAACCACCCGCGCTAAGCGATCTGCCTGGGATACTTGGGCACTCATAGCTCAACCTCGTCCAACACCAGTTTGGCCTGCGCTAAACGCAGCGATATGCCGCCCACGTCGCCAGCCCCTTGGGTAATTAAAATATCGTCCGGACGCAATACATTGCCCAGCAACGCAGGAAGCTCTTGCTTGTGTTCTACAAACAGCGGGTCAACATCGCCACGTTGGCGGATAGAGCCGGCTAACGTGCGCCCTTCGGCTCCTGGGATTACTGCTTCACCAGCGCTATACACGTCCAGCAAAATAAGTGTGTCCACTTGCGAGAGCACCCTAACAAAATCTTCATAGAGATCGCGGGTACGGCTATAGCGATGTGGCTGGTATAGCATGACCAAGCGGCGCTTCGGCCAGCCAGCGCGAACAGCCTGAATAACCATATCCACTTCACGGGGATGGTGGCCATAGTCATCTACCAGCATGACTTCGCCGGTGCTCTTAGGCGTCGGAAAATGACCATGGACTTGAAAGCGCCTACCCACCCCGGCAAAACTGGCAAGGCCACGCAAGATAGCCTCATCGCTAACACCCGCATCAGTGGCGACCACAATGGCCGCCATGGCGTTTAATGCGTTATGCCGACCTGGCATGGCCAGCCGAACAGCTAGCGGTGCCGCGCCACCTGGCCGCAAAGCAGTAAATGACACTTCTCCGGCCTGCTGGCTAAAATCAACAATGCGGTAATCGGCATCGCTATCAAACCCGTAGGTCACAAACTGTCGCTTCACCCTTTCAAGCAGGCCGCGCACATGCGGGTCATCTACACAGAGCACAGCTAGCCCATAAAACGGCAAGTTGTGCAAAAACTCGATAAAGGTATTTTTCAGCCGCTCAAAGTCACCGCCATAAGTAGCCATATGATCAGCATCGATATTGGTAACAATCGACACCATCGGCTGCAGGTGTAAAAACGACGCGTCTGATTCATCGGCTTCAGCGACCAGGTAATCTCCCTCTCCCAGACGCGCATTAGCACCTGCACTGGTGAGCTTTCCGCCGATAACGAAGGTTGGATCTAAGCCACCTTCCGCCAGCAGCGTGGCAGTAAGGCTTGTGGTGGTGGTTTTTCCATGAGTCCCCGCCACAGCAATGCCATGACGAAAGCGCATAAGCTCAGCCAGCATCTCTGCACGACGAACCACGGGCACACGGTGCTCATGGGCCCAGCGAATTTCGGGATTGGTTTCGTCAACTGCGCTAGACACTACAACAACGTCAGCACCTTGGACATTCTCTTCGGCATGCCCAATCGCCACACACACACCGCACTGACGCAAGCGCTCTACCACAGTAGACGCTTTCACATCACTGCCGCTGACGCTATACCCTTGGTTTGCCAACACTTCTGCAATACCACACATGCCTGCGCCACCGATGCCCACAAAATGCAGCCGCTTAATGCGGCGCATACCTGGACCGCTTGGGCGAACATCTCGTAAAGACGTACTCTTAGCTATATCGGTCACGCAGTTTCTCCTTGATTTACTAACGACAGACAGCCATCTGTTAAGCGCCGAGTAGCATCCAAATAAGCCGCCTGACGGGCTTTGGAGGCCATCTCTGCTAACCTGTCTGGGGTTAATAATTCATTTAAATAGTCAGTTAAGCGCTGTGGCGTGAGGTCTGCCTGCACAACACAAACGGCAGCCCCCGCCTTCACCAAAACCTCAGCATTGACACGCTGGTGATCGTCAACAGCAAAAGGAAACGGCACTAAAAGGGCAGGCTTTGCAGACGCTGCAAGCTCTGCAACCGTGAGCGCACCTGCTCGACAAACCACAAGATCAGCCCACTCATAGGCCGCTGCCATATCATCAATAAACGGACTTACTTCTGCTTCGACGCCCTGTTCGGCGTATGCTTGTGCCGTAAGCTCATCACGCTCCTTACCCGCTTGATGGCGCACGTTTGGGCGCAACTCTGGCGCCATCGCAGCTAATGCCGACGGCAATCGCTCATTTAGCGCCACGGCACCCAGCGACCCACCGACTACCAGTAAGCGAAGCGGCCGGGCACTCATGGTGGCAGCAGCGCGGGGTTGCTCTCCTATGACAGCAATATCCTCCCGCACTGGGTTGCCAATCACCTCAGCACGGGGCCCAAACGCCTCAGCGAAAGCCGCATAGGTGCGCGTTGCCAAGCGGGAAAGAACCCGATTGGTCAAACCAGCAACAGCATTTTGCTCATGAATCACTAACGGAACGCGAGACAACCATGCAGCAAGCCCGCCTGGCCCGCTAGCAAAACCGCCCAACCCAACAACCACATGGGGCTTAAAGGTATTTATTACACGGCGCGCCTGCATTACAGCCCGCGAGAGATTAAGCGGTGCTTTCAGCCAACCACTTGCCCCGTTACCACGCAACCCGCTAATCGCAATCGTGTGCAGCCGAATACCCGCTTCGGGAACTAGGCGATTCTCGATGCCTCTAGGGCTACCTAACCACTCAACGTCAACATCATGGGCTTGTAATGCACGAGCCAACGAGAGCGCGGGGATAACATGGCCTCCGGTTCCCCCAGCCATAATTAAAATGCGCCGACGTGAATTCGTTGTCACACACCACTCCTTAAATAATTACGATAACCGTGGTTCATGACGAGGCTTGTAAGGCGTAGGCGTACGGCGCGGTCGATGACGTGTTTCCGCATCCACTCTAAGCAGCAACCCCACCATCAGGCCGGTGACCAATAAACTTGAACCGCCATAGCTAATCAGCGGAAGCGTTAAGCCTTTGGTGGGTAGTAACCCAGCACTGACCGCCATGTTAATAAAGGCTTGCGCAGCAATAATAAAACCGATGCCATAGCTAACGTAGGCACCAAACATATGGCCTGCCAGCTCTGCTCGGCGTGCAATCCACATCGTCCGAGTAATAAAGACCGTGAACAGCAGCACAACAATAATGGCACCAATCATGCCCAGCTCTTCTGCGACCACAGCAAAAATAAAGTCAGTATGCGCTTCTGGCAAATAGTGAAGCTTTTGAACGCTATTACCTAACCCCGTCCCGGTAACATGCCCTCGACCAAACGCAATGAGTGCCTGAGTTAACTGATACCCAGTGGCAAACTGGTCAGCCCAGGGGTCTAAAAAACTTGTCCAGCGGGCTAAACGATAAGGCTCCATCACCACCATCATGACAGCGCCTGATGCCAATACGCCGCCACTGCCCAACAACAGCGTCAGCGATGCGCCGCTCATCATTAGCATGCCAATAACACAGACGGTGTAAACCACCATGCCACCAAAATCAGGCGCCAAAAAAAGCAGCCCCGCTGGTATTGCCAAGACGGCTAACGGGCGCCACATACTAAAAGCGCGCTGACGAAGTTCGTAGGTAAAGCGCGACATGAACGCCGCCATATAAAAAATCAGGCCCAGTTTGGCAAACTCGGAAACCTGTAAGCTTGGCAGCGGCCCAGGTAATGAAATCCAGCGCTTACTGCCATTGACCTCTTGGCCGATAATAAGCACTAAAACAAGCATAAAAATACTGGCGAGCAGTAGTAACGCCGCATTTTGGCGCCAAACCTCCAGCGGCACGCTAATCATAACCAGGCATGCCAGTATGGATATCACTAAGAAAATACCGTGCTGGCGAGAGTAGTAATAACTGTTTTCCAATAAGCCTATGGAAGCGGAGCTAACCATGACCCACCCCAGCCCCGCCAGCCCAATGACCGATATGATGAGCCAAATATCGCAGGGGTAGTGGCGCGTGGTTAGCGATTCCCGCAGACGCTCTAGCCGACTCATGGGTTCACCTCAACCTGCCTGCCTGCTAACCAGCCCCGAAATGCATCGCCGCGTTCTTGGTAGTTGGCAAATTGGTCAAGGCTTGCACAGGCGGGGGAAAGCAACACGCAATCACCTGGCTGGGCTATTTGCCAAGCAGCCTCCATAGCCTGGAACAAATTATTGACCTGACGAACGTTATTAGAGGCAGAGAGCGCAGCAGATAAACGTGGCGCATCTTCACCAAACAGCAATACCGCCCTGGCACACCCTGCTAGCGGCGCCGCCAGTGGTGTAAAGTCTGCGCCTTTGCCAACACCACCGGCCAATAAAATCAGCTTTCCTGTCAGCGTCGCACTAATGCCGTTGATCGCAGCAAGGGTGGCACCTACGTTGGTGCCTTTTGAATCGTTTACCCACGTCACCCCGTTGATGTTAGCCACAGTTTCACTGCGATGGGCTAACCCTTTAAATGCACAAAGCGCTTCACACATTGACTGCTTGCTAAAGCCAAGTGCTCTGCCCATTGCCAACGCAGCCAAAGCATTCATATAGTTATGCTGACCTGCAACGGTTAGTGCGTCGGCGCGGAGCCATGGGTCACTTCCTTGAACGAGCATGACGTGCCCATCTATATTTACCAGCCCCCACTCATCTCCTTTCGGCGGCGCTGAGGTGAAGCTTTCCAGGCTTGCGACTTCATTTTGTGGCCAAGTAAGAGGGTCATCGGCATTGATAATGGCGTGCTTCGCACCTAAGAAGATCCGCTGCTTAGCGGCCTGATAGCCCGCCATATCACCATGGCGATCCAAATGATCTTCACAAATATTTAAAAAGGCTGCTGAGGCAGCGCCTAAATAGGGCGTGGTTTCCAACTGAAAGCTGGAAAGCTCCAAAATATAGAGATCGGCATCAGGGTGTTCCGTCAACAAGTCCAGAGCAGGCGTTCCTAAATTACCTCCAACCGCTGCACATACACCCGAGCAGGCGGCCATTTCGCCTAACAGAGTGGTTACCGTAGATTTCGCATTGGAGCCAGTAATCGCGGCGATTGGGGCGTTAACAGCACGGGTAAAAAGGGCGATCTCACCTATCAACACTGGCTCATCGGTAGCTGTGTTACGGCGCGTCAATAACCCCTCAAGGCCAGGTGTGCGGGGGTCTACCCCTGGGCTTATTACCACTTCATGGACATGCGTAAAATCGATAGCGGTTAGAGGGCCGCAGTGCACTGTGATGCCTGGGTGAGCAGCATAAAAGTCATCCAACCCCGGTGGGGCTTTACGGGTATCAGCCACCATAAAGGGGGTATTGTTACGCGCTAGATGGCGGCAGATAGCCCGCCCTGATATTCCCAGGCCAACCACGACGGTCATTCCATGTGCTACTTGCACCATTGATCTGGCTCCTTTACACAACACGCCATTAGCACTCTGTTACTACTCGACTCATCAACGGACTTTCAGCGTGGCTAAACCGAGCAGTACCAGCACAACGGTGATAATCCAGAAGCGCACAATAACCCGGGGCTCTGGCCAACCTTTAAGCTCATAGTGGTGATGCAGCGGCGCCATGCGGAAAATACGCCTGCCTGTCATTTTATAAGAAGCAACCTGGAGAATGACCGATACCGTTTCCAGTACAAAAATCCCGCCCATAATGAACAAGATGATTTCTTGGCGAACAATTACCGCCACCACACCCAACGCTGCACCAAGGGCTAGTGCACCAACATCCCCCATAAATACTTGGGCGGGATAGGTGTTAAACCATAAGAACCCTAACCCTGCGCCTGCGATAGTGGCGCAAAATATTGCCAGTTCGCCGGTGCCATTAATAAAGGGAATATGGAGATAGTTGGCAAACACCGCATTACCACTGGCATAGGCAAACACGGCAAGCCCCATGGCCACCAGCACCGTTGGCATAATGGCCAGGCCATCTAGGCCGTCTGTCAGGTTAACGGCATTAGAGCTACCCACAATCACAAAGTAGGTCAGCACGATGTAGAACACACCCAGAGGGAGGGCAACATCTTTAAAGAGGGGCACTAGCAGACTGGTTTCCACTGGCGTTGACGCCGTGACGTAAAGCACGATAGCAGCGCCCAAACCGACGACCGATTGCCAAAAATATTTCCACCGTGCAGGCAGGCCTCTGGGATTTTTTTCAACCACTTTACGGTAGTCGTCCACCCAGCCAATCGCACCGAAGCCCAGGGTTACTGCCAACACCACCCACACATAATGGTTGGTTAAATCTCCCCACATTAGTGTGCTGATCGCGATGGCAAGCAAAATCATGGCGCCACCCATGGTGGGCGTACCTGCCTTAGAAAGATGCGACTGAGGGCCATCATCGCGAACCGCTTGCCCGATCTGACCTTCTACTAATCGTCGAATGACCCACGGCCCTAGCCATAGGCAAAGCATCAAGGAAGTCAGTGCGGCCAAAATAACGCGTAACGTAAGGTAGTTAAAAACCTGAAAAGCAGTTTGATATTGGGCTAAAAAATTCGCCAGGTGAAGTAACATGAACGGCGTTTACCTTATTTATCCGAACGCAGCGCGGCGATGACATTTTCCATGCCCGCGCTCCGCGACCCTTTCACCAGCAGCGTGGTGTCAGGCGGCAACGTATTAATAATATGACGCACAAGCGTCTCGTGGTCGTCAAAATGCAGCCCGCGACCAAAGGCGTCACTGGCTGAACGCGCGGCATCACCGTACGTCAGCAGCGTTTCGATGCCAAGCGAGGCAGCAAAGCGGCCAATCTCAGCATGCAGTGTTTCAGATGCCTGCCCAAGCTCCCCCATCGCCCCCAGAGCACACCAACGCGGAGCAGGAAAGCTTGCCAGCGTCTCTAATGCCGCTTTAACCGCACCAGGGTTGGCGTTGTACGTGTCATCTAGCAGTGTGGCATTACGTAAACCCGGCACACTGCTCAAGCGCCCTGGCAGGCAGGGCAAGCGCGACAGGCCCGACACCACTTTTGCTGGCGCCACGCCAACCATAAGTGCCGCAGCAGCGGCAGCTAGGGCATTGCTAACATTGTGCTTACCCATCAGCGGCAAACAGACATTACCAAGCGCCTGCCCTTGATAAACAAGCGTGAAAGCATACCGCCCCTGTGGGTCACAGGAAAGGGCATCGGCGTACACATCTGCATGACTGTCCCAGCCGTAGCTGATAACGCGACGCGGGGCAGCGCAAGCTGCCCAAAAAGCGAAATAGCGATCTTCTCTATTGAGCACTGCCACGCCGTTGGCGCTTAAGCCCGATAAAATTTCACTTTTCGCCTGGGCAATCTGGCCCATACCGCCAAATTCGCCTACATGGGCTCCGGTCACATTCGTAATAATGGCAACATCAGGCGCCGTTAGCTGGCTGGTCCAGGCAATTTCACCTAGATGGTTCGCCCCAAGCTCCACAACTGCCGCCTGGTGAGCCGGAGTAAGCCGCAGTAGCGTCAACGGCACACCAAAATCGTTATTTAAGTTGCCCTCTGTTGCTAGCACTTCGCCCAGAGGTGCTAACAGCGCAGCGGCCATCTCTTTGACGGTCGTTTTACCACTGTTACCCGTCACTGCGACGACAGGCAGCTGATAGCGATGACGCCATGCCCGCGCCAGCAGACCTAGCCCCAGGCGGGTATCAGCACACACTAATTGCGGTAAAGCGCTGCTCGCCTCTTGCTCTACTAACGCGGCCGCCGCGCCCTGCGCGTACGCTTGCTCAAGAAACTCATGGCCGTCAAAACGTGGCCCTTTGAGTGCGACAAACAAGCAGCCCGGCACAATCTGGCGAGTATCCGTCACCACCGCGGTTAACGGTAGCTCGGGCAACGATGGCGACAAAAGATTGAGTGCCGCCGCAACATCCCCCAACGTCCAACTCACTGCCCAGCACCTGTGGCCGCTAAGTCTTTTAACGCCAAAGCTTTTAGCACCTGCTCTTCATCTTGATAAGCATGGCGAACTCCCGCTATCTCCTGATAGGCCTCGTGACCTTTGCCTGCTAACAGCACCACATCCTGCGGACCTGCCTGCTGAATTACATGGGCAATAGCTGCGCGGCGATCACCCTGCTCGGTAAAAGGGGTATCCGGTGAGAGACCCGTAATAATTTGGCGGCGAATTTCCTCGGCAGACTCAAAGCGGGGATTATCGTCGGTGATGACGATATGGTCTGCGATGCGCTCGGCAACCGCAGCCATTTCAGCACGCTTGCCCGCATCACGATCACCACCGCAACCAAAAAGACACCACAACTTGCCTTCGCTTCCGCCTAGGTGCGCTTTAAGTGCGTCCAGTGCATTGTGCAGGGCATCCGGGGTGTGGGCATAGTCGATCACGACACTTGGCCCGCCAGCTGCTCGATAGAGTTCCATTCGCCCTGGTACTGGTGCGAGCGTTGACGCCACTTCAAACAAGCGATCAAGCGACTCCCCTAAGCCATAGAGCACAGCCATTGCCAACAGCACGTTGTCTAAGTTAAAGCGACCCATGAGACTAAGATCAAGGGCCTTTTCACCCTCAGGCGTAGCAATGAGCGCTTGCTGCCCCTGCTCATGGGGATGCCAATCAAGTACACGTAGCGTCACTGCCTCATCACGACCCGCAGCCAGTACACGCACGTTACTCTCGCACCCTGCTAGCATCAGGCGTGCTAAAGGATCATCGGCGTTTACCACGGCAAGCGTTAGCTCGGCGCGGCGAAAAAGCTTGGCTTTAGCTGCGGCGTACGCGGCCATACTGCCGTGATAATCCAGGTGATCGCGGGTTAGATTGGTAAAAACGCCTACATCAACATCAACCGCCTCTAAACGATATTGATCCAATGCATGGGAGGAAGCTTCAAGCGCAACGCGCTTTACCCCTTGCCGCGCTAAATCGCCTAAAATATGCTGAAGTGCCAGAGGGCCAGGTGTCGTAAGCCCGCTTTCTACTAATTGACCAGGGCGGCCAACGCCTAAAGTGCCGACAACCCCTGCGGGCGTGTTTAACAATTCGCTCAAGGCCGCAATATAGTGGGTAACTGAGCTTTTACCGTTAGTGCCAGTAACCGCAATGACTTGTAAATCGTTAGGCACCTCAAACAGCGCCTTGCCTAACTCACCAAGGCGCAAAGAGAGATGCGGCAAGTAGAGCACGCGGTCCTCTAAGGTGACGCTGCTCTGCTTGGTGTGCGCCAATACTAACGATGCGCCGGACTCAAGCGCATGCTCAATAAATGCTCGTCCATCCTGCTGGCTTCCCGGCACTGCCACAAACACATCACCGACTTTCAGTTGGCGGGAATCCGTTATTAAATGAAATTTTTCAGGCAATCGCGCCTCAATCTCAGGCAATACGGCACTCGGCCACACCTGTTTTAATGCCCGCCATAAATTGTCTGGGTGCAACGTCATGCAATCTCCTTCAACGCTATTCGACCTCATGATCAGGCGGTACGTCCAGTAACCGCAACGCATTGCCCGTTACACTTGAAAATACCGGTGCTGCCACTGCTCCACCGTAAAAATCACCTGCCTTGGGGTGGTCGATCATCACCACGGTAACAATACGCGGGTCTGAAATCGGCGCAATGCCTGCAAAAACACTGCGATAGGCATCGGCAATATAGCCCTGCTGACCCGTTTTACGCACCGTGCCAGTTTTGCCGCCCACACGATATCCTTCAACTCGTGCGCGACGGCCGCCCGAGTAGGCACCTACCGACGTCTCTAAAACGTCTAAAAGGTCATTCGCCACACTAGGTGAAATAGCAGGAATTCCTTTGGGAGGCTCTGACAGCCTTAACAATGAAGGTGGTAAACGCTCTCCACCATTCGCCAGAGCTGTATAGGCGCTGGCTAGCTGTAGTGCTGATGTCGAAAGCCCGTAGCCATAGGATAATGCGGCCCGCTCGCTACGCGACCAGCGAACCGGCGCGGGCAAGCTACCCGTCGACTCGCCTGGAAAGCCAGTGCCGGGGCTTTGCCCCAAGCCTAGCTGGTTATACTTTTCCCAAATGGCCGTATCGCTCAACTGAAGCGCCAGACGAGACATACCAATATTGGACGATTTCTCTAAAATCCCAGCCAGATCCAGGTCGCCGTAGTTACGAAAATCGCGGATGGTAAACTGGTCGATTCGCATCCAACCCGGCGAGGTGTCAACAACTACATCTCGGTCCACTAGCCCGCTTTCCAGAATAGCCGCCATCGCTAGCGGCTTCATGACCGAACCGGGTTCGAACACGTCCACTAACGCCTGATTTCGCAAACCTCGGGGGTCGAGCCCTGCCCGGTTATTAGGGTTGTAAGAAGGCAAATTCGCCATCGCCAACACTTCACCTGTGCGGGCATCGAGCATCACCAGCACACCACCATCCGCCTCATGTTCGGCAACAGCGGCACGCAGCTCTCGATACGCCATATACTGGATGCGCTGATCAATCGCGAGCGTTAGCTCACCACCTGGTTGGGCATCACGAATCACCCCAAGCTCACGCACCAGCCGCCCCCGGCGGTCTTTAATTACCCGACGCTGGCCCGGACGCCCAGCTAAATAAGGCTGATAGGCAAGCTCCAAACCCTCCTGGCCAACGTCATCTACGTTGGTAACACCCAACACTTGAGCGGCCACTTCACCGGCGGGATAGTAGCGTTTATATTCCCGCTGGGGATAAACCCCTGGCGTTCGCAGATCAAGAATGCGCTGCGCCGCTTCTGGCGTCATTTGGCGGCGCAGATACATAAACTCTCGGCTGCTAAAGCGTGCTACCCGAGACTCAAAGTCATCCGGCGTCCACCCTAGCGCCTGGGCCAGCATAAAGCGCTGAATGCCATCACTGGGCAATTCTTGGGGGTTAGCCCAAAGCGTGACGACGGGCGTCGAGATAGCCAGGGGCTCGCCATTGCGGTCGGTAATCATCCCCCGGTGGGAAGGAATTGCCTCATGACGCAGGGTGCGTGCATCCCCCTGACTCTGAAGGAAAGGACGGTCGATAACTTGCAGAAGCGTAATTCGCCCGATCAGAATACTCGACGCTAAAATCACGATAATCAATATGAATAGGAAACGCCCGCCAGCCAGTGGAGGCGCAACCGGCAGTTGCCGGGACATCCCACCCCGCCGCTGCCGATTCATGGCCGGATGACCTCGACATCATTTACATCGGGAATACGCATATCTAGCCGTTCCGTGGCAATTTGTTCGATCCGCGCTGGGGTTGACCAAGCGCCCTCTTCAAGCAGCAGCTGCCCCCACTCCGTTTGCAGCTGGTTTTTCTCCTGCTCCAGCTGTTGAAGTTGAGCAAACTGAACCCTCGTCATATGTGTGGTCGTCACGACAGCTAGCCCCGTCGCCATACAGCATAGGAACAGTACGCCGATAACAAGTGGCCACAAGCGCATACGCAGCTTGAATGGCCATTCAGTGCGTAACGTTGAGACCCAATGCTGAATCCGATCCATGCTCATGAATACATCCGTGATCACATCCGTTTGCGGGCGGCTCGCATCACAGCGCTACGTGCTCGAGGATTGGCATCTAACTCAGCATCACTTGGCCTTACGCCTTTGCCTAGCGCCTCAAGACGGCGATTTAACTGGTCATCGCGGATGGGGACTCCTCGCGGCAAATGGGTATCTCCCCGCACGTGGTGGCGAATAAACCGCTTAACCCGACGATCTTCTAACGAGTGAAAGCTAATCACGACTAAGTGCCCGCCGGGGGCTAGCGCTTCAAGCGCCGCGTCAAGCGCCGCGTCAAGCTGTTCCAACTCGCCGTTTAAATAAATACGCAGACCTTGAAACGCTTTCGTCGCAGGATGCCGGCCCTTTTCCCAGGCTGGGTGGGCGGTTTTAAGCACCTCAGCTAAATCCACGGTGTGAGTAAACGGCGTTTCGCTCCGCCGCGTAACCACCGCACGGGCTAAACGTTTGGCGTAGCGCTCTTCGCCAAATGTTTTAAAGACATGGGCTATATCGGCTTCGCGGGCACGGGCTAAAAACTCAGCGGCACTCTGCCCTTTGGTAGGATCCATGCGCATATCCAGCGGGCCGTTGCGCATAAAGCTGAAACCCCGTTCCGGATCATCCAGTTGCGGCGATGAGACCCCCACATCCAGCAGTACGCCCGACAACTTGCCGTGAAGCCCTTGTTCTTGGGCAAACTCAGCTAAACGCGAAAACTCACGCTGGGTAATTTGAAAGCGGGAATCGTCAATTTCAGCGGCAGCAGCAATGGCCTGGGGATCACGATCCATGGCCATTAAGCGCCCCTGCTCGCTTAACCGCGAAAGAATAACGCGAGAGTGCCCACCGCGACCAAAAGTGCCGTCTATATAGATACCGTCGGGGTCGTGAACTAGCGCATCAACCGCCCCTTCTAACAACACGCTGGTATGGCGAAAGCTAGGAGCGACCTGGTCAGCGTCAGGAGAAGGCATGTTACTCTCACACAAAATTTAGGAGGGTGTACTGAGCACACCCTTTAATGGAAATGGGGAGTCGGCCGATAAGCCGGGTTCTGTCGTGGACAGTCATTCCTCTAGGCGCTACGTCACCGCAGCGCTCAAGCAACCTACCCGGACCCAGCGCGGGCCACGCCATTGGGTCCCTATTTGGTCTTGCTCCGAGTGGGGTTTACCATGCCACGCGCTGTTGCCAGGCGCGCGGTGCGCTCTTACCGCACCCTTTCACCCTTACCGGCCCCTGAGGTTTATTTCAGGAGCTTAGGCGGTCTACTCTCTGCTGCACTTTCCGTCGGCTTACACCGCCCAGGCGTTACCTGGCACTCTGCCCTATGGAGCCCGGACTTTCCTCCCCTAGCGGCCCTTACGGGAACATTAGCGGCGACTGTCTGGCCAACTCCGGCGGCAAGCATACCAGCGCCATGCGTTTGCCTCAATGCTCACCTTTAATTGCTTGTAATCTGGCATACCACTCTTGCTTACGCCCACCTAACATTCTGGCTGCAACCGCCGCTCCCTGCTTAACTCCCACCCCTTCCGCCAACAGTGATTTGAGCAACTCATCTGCATGAATTGCTTGATGATCACCCAGCGCCACCGCCGGTGCTCCGGAGATAATCACCACAAACTCTCCCCTTGCCTGATTGGGGTCGTCCGTCAAACATTGAATCAACTCTTCAGGTGAGCCGTGCAGAAATGTTTCAAATGTTTTGGTTAGCTCCCTGGCCAGCACGACGTTTCGCGCAGGCATTTGCTCTCGCAACGCCTCTAGTGTGTGCAAGATGCGGTGAGGCGACTCATAAAACACCAGCGTCTCTTCCCGCGCCTCCCACTGCTCTAATGCCTGACGGCGCGCTCCTGGTTTAGCGGGCAAAAAACCACCAAACGTAAACCGATCAGTGGGTAAGCCCGCTCCCGATAGAGCGGCAACCAGGGCACACGCACCAGGCAACGGCACTATTTTGCGCCCTCGTGCGCGCAGCTCTCTTACCAACACAAAGCCCGGGTCGCTAATTAACGGCGTACCTGCATCACTGATCAGCGCAATATCCTCGCCTGCCTGAAGAAAGGCATCCAGCGTATCTACTCGCCGCGCTTCATTATGATCATGCAGTGACAGCATTGGTTTATTGACCCCAAGATGGGCTAGCAGACGCCCGCTATGCCGCGTGTCCTCGGCAGCAACCCGCGATACCTGCGCTAATACCCGGGCAGCTCGTGGCGTTAAGTCTTCCAAATTCCCAATTGGGGTAGCAACCACGTACAATGTACCCGGATCTTGGTGTGTCATCGTGACTCCCGATTTGTTAATGGCTTGCCCTGGCGACGCGCTATGCTGATGCAATGGCCTATTCACCAGCTTGCTGAGCGGCGACAGCGCAAATGGAAACTAAGGAAGGATACATGAAACAGTCATTACGTGGCTTACTCGCCACTGCCTTCATGGCACTTCTCATCACAGGGTGTGCCATGCAGCCCCCCAGCGTGGTAGATCGAGTACCCGACCAGGATGCTAACCGCTTACTTAGCCAAGCTGAACAGCAAGCTCCTGAACAAGCGGCACAAACACGTTTAGAAGCAGCAAACATACTTGCCCAGCAGGGACAACGCGAAAACGCGTTTGAGGCGGCAGATTCAATTGATGAAAGCCTGCTTTCTGATACAGATAGGGTTCGCTGGGCAATGCTTTACTCTGAACTTGCCCGCGGCTTAGACAACCCTCGCGCAGTGCTACGTGCAACGCAGGTGCTTGATGATGAGCTGCCGATGCAGGCCAATCAGCAAGAAACACTGGCTGAACGCCAGCAATGGGCACGAGAAGCACTTGATCAACCGGGCGTTTCGACTGTTTCAATACCCGAGCTTGAAGGTGCCAACATTCAGCGTATTCTCGTCGCGCTGCCGGAATCTGGCCCACTAAGCAGCGTTGCCTCCACGATCGCCACCGCCATGCGTAACCATAACGAGATTCGTGGTAACGGCGTACAGCTTAGCTTTCTAGATACCTCCCAATACTCGCTGGACGAGATTTACAACCGTGCCGCGCAGATGAATGCACAACTGGTTATTGGCCCGCTCGACAAAGGCCAGGTTACACAGCTTGAGCAGCGCGACAGCGTACCAATGCCCACCCTAGCGCTGAACTATGGCAATAGCGATCGCAACCGTGCCAGCCGCCTGCTCCAATACGGTTTATCCGCTGAAGATGAAGCACGCCAAGCCGCTCGACGTGCCTATCAAGACGGCCACCGCCAAATGTCCGTTATGGTGCCAGACAATGACTGGGGTCGACGTGTAGGGGAAGCCTTTTGGAACGAATACCACCGCCAAGGGGGCGAAGTCACTAACGCAGTACGTTACAACCCCAGCAGCTCTGTTTCTAACGCTGTCCAAACCGCACTTAATGTGAGTGGTGAGCGGGCACGCCTTAGCAACATTGATGCACTGTTTTTATTAGCACTACCTGATTACGCACGGCAAGTACCTCCCACGATGGATTACTACTACGCGCCAAACCTACCTATTTATGCAACATCGCACCTGCATGAAGGACGTCGGCAAATACGCCTGGATCAAGACCTTAACGATGTGATGTTTATGGATATTCCTTGGCAAATTCCTGACGCAGCCGTTGGCGGCGAGGAAGTCTTACCCTTCTACAGCACCTATCAGCGTCTTCGCGATGAAACCGATGCTTCTTCGTTTCGCCTAATGGCGATGGGCGTTGATGCCCTTGAACTTGCCACACGCTTATCGGATCTTTCATCCCTTGAGGGGCTGAGTGGAAGCACTGGCACGCTCCGCCTCGCCGATGATGGCCGCATATACCGCGAACTACCCTGGGCGAAGTTCCAGAACGGCACTCCTTCGCCGATTTTGATTCCTGGCCTGATAGGAAATGACGAATAACGCTCGCACAGCCCGATTCCGCGGCGCAGCCATTGAGCAACTTGCTGCTCAATGGCTGCAACAACATGGCTTAATACTGGTTGCCAGTAACCATCATGTTAAGGGTGGCGAACTGGATCTGGTGATGATGGATCAAGACACTCTAGTCTTCGTTGAAGTTAAACACCGAACCACAACCCGCTACGGCCACCCCTTAGAAACAGTTAATGCACAAAAGCGGCAGCGACTGATCCGCGCAGCCAGTTTATATATTGCTCGATACGCTGTTTCCAGCCCTTGCCGCTTTGATATTCTAGCGATTGTTGGCACGCCACCCTCTCTTGAGTTTCACTGGGAAAAAGCAGCCTTCGACGCTTACTGACTCTTTTAACTAGGAAGCCCTAATGGACTTTCAATCACGCATACTCGACCATTTCAATGCCAGCATTGATACTAAGACTTACGCCAGTGAAGTGCTGCCGCCTTTCATCGAGGTCGCCAGTCAAATGATGGTGCAGTGCTTGGTCAACGAAGGAAAAATCCTTGCATGCGGCAATGGCGGGAGTGCGGGAGATAGCCAGCACTTCTCCTCCGAACTACTTAACCGCTTCGAACGTGAGCGCCCTAGCCTTCCGGCCCTAGCCCTAACGACGGACACCTCAACACTTACCTCTATTGCTAACGATTACAGCTATAACGAGGTATTTTCAAAACAGATCAGAGCCCTTGGCCAGCCTGGTGATGTGCTGCTAGCCATCTCAACCAGCGGCAACTCAGCCAATGTGGTACAGGCAATTCAGGCTGCCCACGACCGAGACATGACCGTTGTAGCACTTACAGGACGCGACGGTGGCAATATGGCATCACTTTTAGGTCAAGATGATTGTGAAATCCGCGTTCCCGCCACCTCGACGGCCCGCATCCAAGAAGTCCATTTGCTCGTCATTCACTGTTTATGTGATTTAATTGATGAACAGTTGTTTGGTGGCGCTGCCTAAGCAGCTACACATGCCTACTTACCTCTTTTTATAGGAATCACCGCCATGGCCCTGGGTTTCTCTTCTCGAAAACTTATTTTGGCTGCCCTGTGCAGCGCTGTAGTACTCAGCGGCTGCGCCAACAACGCAGCGTCAAACCCTGCCAACTACGGCCAACGCAGCAATGATGTTGAAGCGGTAGACGCGACCATTGAGCGCGAAGCCGAACGTGCGCTTGCGCGCGCTGACGCCCGGCTTGGCGATGCCCGTATCCGCGCGCACAGCTATAACGGCTCTTTACTGCTGGTTGGCCAAGTACCTAGCGAGGAACTTCGCTCAAAGGCAGGTAACGTTGTCAGCTCACTTAGGGGCGTCAATGAGGTTCACAACGAGCTTGCCATTGCGGCACGCCTTCCCGCCAGTCAGCGCTTAACTGATACTTGGTTAACAACGAATGTTATCAGCCATCTAGCGACTAACGATCGCATCGACTCTTCTAAATTGAAAGTGACCACAGAAAACGCCAGCGTTTACTTAATGGGTATGGTGTCTCGTGAAGAAGCTGACCGTATTGTAAATGCAGCCTCCTCAGTGGGCGGAATTCAGCGAATCGTCAAAGTATTCGATTATATTGATTGATACAGGCTATCGGCATTGCCAAAAAAGCCTCACACGGTTAACCCGTGTGAGGCTTTTTTATTAGCCATAACCACTCTTTGCAGACAGCCAGCTAAGTCAGGGCGCTACTTCACCACTCGCAGAGTAGGCTTTTTCTTAGGCTTCTCTTTCTTTGAAGCCGACTTGCCGTCCTCTTTATCAGAAAAAGATTCGGTGACAGTGAGCTCAGGCTTAGTAGTTTTAGCGCTCTCGCCCGATGCTCCGCCATCAAGTTCAGCATTCTCAAGATCGATATCATCGAATTCCGATGAGCCTAACTCAGGTTCATGTCCAAACACCATGCCTGCGCCATTTTCACGTGCATAAATGGCAATTAGCGCAGGTGTAGGAATCATTACCTGCATCGGCTGACCGCCAAAACGCGCGTTAAAACCAATCGCTTGGTTTTCCATAAATAGGTCACGCACCGCCGTTGGCGCTGCATTGAGTACTATTTGGCCATTTTGCACAAACTGCCGCGGAACTTCGACTCCCGGCTGTGTTGCATCAACAACAAAATAAGGCGTCAGCTCATTATCCAGCAACCACTCATAAAGGGCACGGGCGAGATAGGGACGGCTCGATTTCATAAGACTCCCACCTCCTAACAAGTAGCCCCCACCACTAGCTAAGCGGAGGGGTTATATGAATTCAAGCGCGCATCTCTTTTTCACGCTCATTTAAAGAGGCCTTAAACGCTTCACGCTCAAACACTCGCGACATATAGCTTAAAAGTGGCTTCACCTGCTTTTCAGGTAGCTCAATATTCAGCTCTGGCAAACGCCACAAAATGGGCGCAAGGCAGCAGTCTACCAAGGTAAACTCTTCGCTCATAAAGAAGGGCATATCTTCAAAAATCGGCGATATACCAATCAGGCTTTCGCGGAGTTCTTTACGTGCTTTATCAGCCTCTTTTTTCCCACCACTACGAATCTGCTCCAGCATCGGGCACCACTCACGCTCAATACGATGCATCCAGAGGCGACTTTGAGCACGCGCCACCGGATAGACAGGCAGCAGAGGAGGATGTGGAAAGCGCTCATCCAAGTACTCCATCATGACTTTAGATTCGTACAGCACCAAGTCACGATCTAACAGTGTAGGCACACTGTTGTACGGGTTGAGGTCTGCTAACTCTTCGGGTGACTGCCCATCAATAACTTCAACGATATCGACAGCTACCCCCTTTTCAGCCAGAACAATGCGTACACGATGACTGAAATGATCATCACTACCTGAGTAAAAGATCATTGACGACCGCTTGGCCACAACACCCATGAAAGCATCCTCGCATCAAAACAATCTAGAATAATAACACGCCAGCCCTACCTTAGGGGAAGATAGCCTGCTGCGTATAACGATTGAACAGACAAACAAAAGGCGCACGGCTTTTGCCGTGCGCCTGCCTGCCTATCTTAACGCTACTGATTAGTGGACATCTCGCCAATACTCACGCTTGAGCAGGTAAGCAATCACACCAAAGATAAAGATAAAGATAAGGACTTTAGGTGCCAGCGCCTGAGCTTTCAGCTTAGAAGGCTCACCCACATAGGCAAGGAAGTTGGTTAGATCGTAAACCGCTTCCTCAAACTCAGCAGGTTCCATGGAGCCTGGCTGAGTCACCTGTAGCACATCACAGGACTGATATTTACCTGACAAAGGATCTGGCGACTGACCGCGTACGGGCTGATCCGTTTCAGAGCAAACCATCTCCTGCACGCCCTGCAGCGGCTCCAGCACGTTTGGCATCGCTGACGCTTCAAGCACCATATTATTAACACCCAGCGGCTGACCAGGATCACGATAGAAGGTCAGCAAATAGGAGTAGATATAGTCTGAACCCCGCAGACGGTTAAACAGCGTAAGGTCTGGCGGCGCAACGCCAAACCAGCCCTCGGATTCACCCGACTGCATAGCGATATGCATCTGATCATTGAAGGCCAAACCGCTGGAGAAAATCAGATTCTCTTCTACCAGCTCTTGAGGCATATCAAGATCTGCAGCCGCACGAGAGAAACGCTGATGCTCAAGCGAGTGACAGCCCATGCAGTAGTTCACATACATCTGCATCCCACGCTGGAGTGACTCTTTATCATGCAGATCAGGCGTCATAGAGAAGGGCTGCTCCGGAAGCGGCGCTGCCATGACCGTAAAAGGCAACAACGCGAAGAGCAGTACGAATAGTTGCTTTTTCATTAGCCAGTCACCCTTTCTGGAACGGGTTTAGTTTTCTCCATGCTGGTGTAAATCGGCATCAGAATGAAGAAGGCGAAGTAGAGCACCGTACAGATCTGTGCAACCAAGGTACGCATCGGCGTTGCAGGAATCGCGCCTAGAACCCCTAAAATCACGAAGCTGATGGCAAAAACGGTAATGGCGATACGTGATAACCAGCCCTTATAACGCATAGACCTAACCGGGCTTCGATCAAGCCAAGGCAGCACAAACAGAATAGCAATCGCACCACCCATTGCTAATACACCTAAGAACTCGGCACGCAGACCCAGGAAGTCAAAGGTAATAGCACGCAAGATGGCGTAGAACGGCGTGAAATACCATACAGGTGCAATGTGGTCAGGCGTTACCATCGGGTTGGCAGGCTCAAAGTTAGGCCGCTCTAGGAAGTAACCACCCCCCTCAGGGAAGTAGAACAACACCACAGCAAACACAAACAAGAACACCGCAATGCCGACAAGATCCTTCACCGTATAGTAGGGGTGGAAAGGAATACCATCCAGCGGTTTACCCGACTCATCTTTTTTGGCTTTTATATCAACGCCATCAGGATTGTTCGAGCCCACTTCGTGCAACGCAATGATGTGCAGCACAACCAGCGCCAGAATAACAATGGGCAATGCGACTACGTGCAGCGCAAAGAAGCGGTTAAGCGTAATACCCGAGATCAGGAAGTCACCGCGAATCCACTGGGCAAGCTCAGGGCCGATACCAGGGATAGTGGCAAACAGGGAAATAATAACCTGTGCACCCCAGTAAGACATCTGACCCCACGGCAGCAGGTAGCCCATAAACGCTTCTGCCATGAGCAGAAGATAGATGGCCATACCAAAGATCCACACCAATTCACGTGGTGCTTTGTAGGATCCGTACAGTAAAGCACGGAACATATGCAGATAAATGACGACAAAGAAGGCAGAGGCACCGGTTGAGTGCATGTAGCGGATGAGCCAGCCATACTCCACATCGCGCATGATGTATTCAACAGAGCTGAAGGCGCCCTCGGCAGACGGGTTATAGCTCATGGTAAGCCATACGCCCGTCAAGATCTGATTCACCAAGACCAAAAGCGCTAATACGCCAAAAATATAGAAGAAGTTGAAGTTCTTCGGGGCGTAATACTGCGTCAAGTGCTCCTGCATCATCTGAGTCGCTGGGAAGCGGTCATCAATCCAACGCATGATGCCACTTTCAGCTTTGGCTTTATTTGGATTACCCATTAGGCAGCCTCCTCATCTTCACCCACTATGATGTCCTCGCCCTCAAAACGATAGGGCGGCACCTCAAGGTTGGTAGGCGCAGGTACGTTACGGAATACACGACCAGCCAGATCAAAATAGGATCCATGGCATGGACAGAAGAAACCACCCGGCCAGTTATCCGTTACCGCTGCCTCAGGCTCCGGACGATATAGTGGAGAACAGCCTAGGTGAGTACAGACACCTACCATTACCCCCACCTCAGGACGTATAGAGCGCAGCGGGCCCGTAATATAACTAGGCTGTTGCTGCTCACTGGAATCTGGGTCGGCAAGACGACCTGGATCCAAGCTTTCTGTACGCTCATTCATTTCAGGCGTTCGATTAATGATCCACACCGGACGCCCACGCCATTCGATGGTGACACGCTGCCCCGGTTCGAGCTTAGAAAAATTAGCTCGAACCGGCGCACCGGCCGCCAACGCTCTGGCACTAGGCTGCCATGAAGCCACAAAGGGTACCGCAACCCCGACAGCGCCCACCGCCCCAACAACGGAGGTGGCACCCACGAGGAAACGGCGCCGACCTTTGTTTACGCCGTTATCTGCCATTTCTGGTTTCTCCCATCAGCTTACCCGTTCCGTCGCAAAGGCGTCTTGCGACGACGAATATCAAATACGCTCTATGTTAAAAAAACAAAGCGCTAGACACAAGAACAACCACCCGTGACCATGGTGGTAGGAGCTTTCTAATATTATGTTTTTTCAATAAAAAACGCCCAGGTCGACGACCTGGGCGTTTTTGCCGCATAGCGTAAAATTAACGCTTAGAGAACTGCGGACGACGACGTGCTTTACGCAGGCCGACTTTCTTACGCTCAACTTGACGCGCGTCACGGGTTACGTAGCCAGCGGCACGCAACGAAGGACGCAGGTCTTCATTGTAGTTCATCAGTGCACGGGTAATACCGTGACGGATAGCACCCGCTTGCGAGGAGTTACCGCCACCTGCAACCGTGACAACAATGTCAAACTGGTTGAGTGTCTCGGTCAGCTCAAGCGGCTGGCGAACAACCATGCGACCTGTAACGCGACCAAAATATAGATCGAGATCCTGGCTGTTGACAGTAATTTTGCCAGAGCCCGGCTTCATAAACACGCGAGCGGTGGAAGTCTTGCGGCGCCCGGTACCGTAATACTGCTGTGTCATGGCGAAGATTTCCTCAGATGTTCAGTTCAAGCGGCTGTTGGGCAGCATGCGGATGCTCGGGACCGGCGTACACTTTTAACTTGGAGTACGTGGCACGACCTAACGGGCCTTTCGGTAACATGCCTTTAACAGCAAACTCAATGATACGCTCAGGCGCATGATCAAGCATTTTGTCAAACGTCATGGAACGCAGACCGCCCGGGTAACCAGTGTGGCGGTAGTAGGTTTTAGCCTTCGCCTTGTTGCCGGTCACTTGGACTTTCTCGGCATTGATAACAACGATATAGTCGCCAGTATCAACGTGAGGGGTAAATTCGGGCTTATGCTTACCACGCAAGCGGCGAGCAATCTCGGTTGCCAGACGACCGAGCGTTTTGTCCGTAGCGTCGACAACATACCAGTCGCGCTGGACGGACTGCGGCTTAGCACTGAACGTCTTCATGGATGAAATCACCAGATTAAGTGTGTTGGGTGACAAACACCGCTAGGCGGTGGTGCACCATCCCTATTTTTTTTGGTTGCCAACTAACGCTGGCAACATGTAGCGAGGCGGCATTCTACAACATGGCTTCCGCCAAGTTAAGTACCACCGCTACTTTTATCGGACTTTTCTCGTTACTCAGTAACGACGCCCTGCATCACTAGGCAGTGCTTAAACCAATATCGACACACCCTGACACCATTAATCTTTTAGGGCTTGTGAGCCAAGGCGAGATATTCGTGGGACTGCATTTCCTGAAGGCGTGAAAGCGTACGCTGAAATTCAAAGGTTAATTTTCCATCAGTATATAACAGTTCCACAGGTACTTCCGCCGACATCAAAAGCTTGACGCCTCGGTCGTAAAACTCATCAACCATATTAATGAAGCGGCGCGCCTGATCATCGGTTTTGGCATTCATCTGAATCACGTTGGACACTAAAACCGTATGAAACTCACGAGCCAGCTCAATATAGTCGTTTTGACTGCGCGGGCCGTCGCAAAGCTCAGCAAATTCAAACCATGCCACATCATCATGCAATCGGCGCGTTTTCAGAACACGGTGATTGACTTCTAATGGCGCGCCCTCTTCACCAACATGCCCTGAAATCTCACGAAAGCTGCGCGATAGCTCCTGCTCTGCCGCAGCATCAAGGGGCGCATGAAAAATTTCAGCACGCTCAAGTGCTCGCAAACGATAATCCACCCCTGAATCCACATTGACGACATCGCAGTGCCGGTTCACAAGCTCAATGGCAGGGATAAAACGCGCGCGTTGCAAGCCATCTTTATAGAGCTCGTCCGGTACGATATTAGAAGTGGCAACTAGCACAACGCCGCGCTCAAACAACGCTTCAAGCAAAGTGGCCAAAATCATGGCGTCGGTAATATCTTTGACGAAAAACTCATCAAAGCATATAACCCGAGCCTCGGTAGCAAATTTACCCGCTATTAGCGTTAGAGGATTTTTTTCCCCTTTATAATGGGTGAGCTCGTTGTGCACCCGTTGCATAAAACGGTGAAAGTGAGTGCGCATTTTATCGGGGAAAGGCAGCGCTTCATAAAACGTATCAACTAAATAGGTTTTTCCACGCCCTACTCCCCCCCAAAAATAGATCCCCCTCACCGCCGGCAATACCGGCTCGCTAGGTGAGCTTTTCTTACCCATCAACCCAGCCATTTTGGCCTTAAAGCCTTTATTGGCTACCATCGCTTTGGGTGCGACGGCGGGCGCCGCTACCAGCTCATCGTAAAGCCTTTGCAGGTGCTTAACGGCAGCCTCTTGTGCTGGATCGTATTGGAAGTCGTCGCGCACTAAATCAGCGCGATAACGCTCCATCGGCGTTTGCCGCTGAGCCTGACCTGATACCTGCTGTGCAGATGATGATGGCATCTGATTCGCCTCCCTCAGCGCTTAGCGTAGCCCATGCACCTCACGCGAAGCCCATGCCCTACCCTACGAAAAGAGGCTAATTATACGCTGCTCGATCGCTAAGCGCATGAGCAGATTGACCTAACCGCCACGCAGACGCCTATAATGGGCTTTGTTTCGTTGGTGCACCATCGGCACATGCCTTTGGTGGTGCAACTCAACTTTCAGGGAGAACATCGTGGAAGCAAGCTCGCCATTTACCTTTGCGATTACTGGCATCATCATCGGTTTTATTATCGGCATGGTGTGCTATCGCCTGTTTAGCAAAGGCCAACGCCAAACCTCAATGCTTCAGCAAACGCTACTAGAGCGTGAACACCACATAGCCGAACTTAAAAAAGCCATGGGCGGACTGAGCCTGGACGTTCGCAAGCGACTTGAAAACATTCGCGCCGAAGCCGACCTGTTAGAACAGCAGCTTGAAGACGAGGCCACGCAATGGAAGTTAGAAAAAGCAGCCGCCAAAACATTGGAAACAGGTACGCCAATTCAGAGCCTCTCAGGCATTGATGAAACCCTCGACATGCCTAGAGACTACGCGGATGGCAAAAGTGGCACCTTGTCTGAAGACTTTGGCCTAAAAGAGAGCACTAACGAACAGGACCTTACACCGCCACAGCCGCCTCGCTACTAGTCACTGAAGCATAATTTACAAAACACACTTCCACTCATTAGCGGCGGTATCAGCTTACTGATACCGCCGCTTTCATGTTAGCCCCCCCCAAAAACCAAACGCCCCAAAACAGCTTGCTATGCCGGATTATCAATATCCACAAAGCGATGCTCCACACCATACTCACCTGCCAACCACTCGCCTAACGCTTGCACTCCATATCGTTCGGTAGCATGGTGCCCCGCGGCAATGTAGTGAATACCCATTTCCCGAGCCAGGTGAGTCGTGCGCTCTGATATTTCCCCTGAAATAAATACATGCGCACCCGCTTCGCAGGCAGCGGAAATCATGTCCTGCGCGCCACCTGTACACCATGCGATCTTATCCACGTGACCCACTCCCGGCGCTTCAACAACTAACGGCGTACGCCCTAGCACGCCAGCTATTTGCTGCGCCAACTCGCTGAGGGATTGAGGCTCAGCCACCCGACCCGACCATAACAAGCCCTCTCCTAGCTCACCGTCCAGGCACCCCTCCACTTTCCAACCTAAACGCTTGGCTAATTCTGCATTATTTCCAAGCTCTGCATGGGCATCAAGCGGCAGGTGGTACGCTAATAGATTAATCTCATTCTCTAACAGCGTTTTAATTCGCCTCTGTTTCATGCCTGTAATAGCAACTGGCTCATTCTTCCAAAAGTAGCCATGGTGCACCAATACTAAGTCAGCTTGCCAAGCCACCGCCTCATCCAAAAGTGATTGGCAGGCAGTAACCCCCGACATCACACGTTTAATCGTTTCCCGCCCCTGAACCTGAAGACCATTAACGGTATAATCTTTAAATTGTGAAGCCCGCAACTGATGGTCGCACGCTGCTACTAGTTGGTCGCGATGGATCACGCTGACTCCTTGACTGATTTATTAGGTGCGCTAAGGAACTAAGCAATAAAGTGTTACCATACGCGCATTGTAAAACTCGCTTCGCGCTTACGCGAACCTCGCGACCGTTAAGACTGCCACCCGCTGAGGAATTTACGCATGCACCGTTTTGTGCTGCCCTACTTATGGCCAATTATAACCGGGCTACTACTTGCTGCTCTTTTGCTGTTTGCCTTTCCTGAAAAACTGCCCAATCCTTTTCGGCAGTCACCGCCCGCCTCTGTTGAGACGCAGCCTTCGCTGGTTTCCACCAGTAGCGAACAGCCAGCAAATCGGCCGCCTCCAGAAATACGGCAGGCCGAACCACTGACTCGCAACCAGGGGCCAGCCAGCTACTCCCACGCCGTGAATCAAGCCGCCCCTGCGGTTGTTAACATCTATTCATCACGTATAGTGGAGCGTGACCAGCACCCGCTAATGTCGGACCCCTTTTTTCAACAGTTTTTCAGTGGAGACGACGCAACGACTCACCAGCGTATGCTGTCCAGTCTTGGCTCTGGCGTCATCGTGAGTCAAGATGGCTATGTACTGACCAACCACCACGTCATTAATGGTGCCGACCAAATTCAAGTTGCCCTACGCGATGGCCGCGAAACACTGGCTGAAGTCGTCGGCACTGATCCAGAGAGCGATCTGGCGGTGCTGCGTATTAACCTCGACAACTTGCCTGTTATTGAGCTGACCAACTCTGAAGATGTCGCCGTGGGTGATGTCGCGCTAGCCATCGGCAACCCCTTTGGCGTCGGCCAAACCGTTACGATGGGCATTATTAGTGCCACTGGACGAAGCCATCTTGGACTAAATGCCTACGAAGATTTTATTCAAACCGATGCAGCCATCAACCCCGGCAACTCTGGCGGCGCATTAGTAAACCCTGATGGCGCTTTGGTAGGTATTAATACCGCTATCTTTTCACGCTCCGGTGGGTCACAGGGAATAGGCTTTGCCATCCCAGCCAACCTAGCCCACAGCATTCTCAATGAACTGGTAACGCAAGGACGTGTTATTCGCGGCTGGCTGGGCATTGAGGCACAAGCACTCTCCCGGGAGCTTGCGGCATCATTTGGCCTGCGTACGCCGCAGGGGGTAATCGTAGCTGGGGTGGTGAGTGAAGGGCCGGCAGCAAAAGCCGGCTTACAGCCTGGGGACGTACTGCTGTCGATTGATGGTCAGGCGATACTCGATGCACGAGCAACAATGAGTGATATTGCTTCCATCCCGCCCGGAACCTCGTTACCACTGACTATCGTCCGCAGCGGTGAGCGTATGGAAATGACACTGGAAGTAGGCGAGCGCCCGGCACCCGATAATGCAACGCTAAGCGAGCGCCAGAGCGGCTCTTGAGCCAGCTCTGGCGTTAAAGCCGATCACTCTAGAATACGATACTCCGCTGACCGCGCATGAGCGGTCAGTGACTCACCCCTTGCCAACACCGATGCCACCTTACCTAGCTCCGATGCTCCCTCGGCAGAACAGTGAATAATGGATGAGCGCTTCTGAAAATCGTAAACACCCAGTGGCGATGAAAACCGCGCGGTGCCAGAGGTAGGCAACACGTGATTAGGGCCAGCACAGTAATCGCCCAGGGCTTCTGCGGTATAGCGTCCCATGAAAATTGCCCCTGCATGACGAATATCATCAAGCCAAGCTTCCGGTGATGCCACTGACAGCTCAAGGTGTTCCGGCGCGATACGGTTAATCATCTCAACTGCTTCGGCTTGGTCTTGGCAAAGAACCAACGCGCCACGGCGGCTTAGCGACGCCCGTACGATATCCTCTCTTTCAAGCGTGGGCAGGAGACGTTCGATAGCGGCTTCTACGGCATCAAGATGGTCGGCATCCCAACTCACCAGTATCGACTGAGCATCTTCATCGTGCTCCGCTTGGGAGAAAAGGTCCATCGCCAGCCACTCAGGATCGGTTTTGCCATCAGAAACCACCATAATTTCCGACGGCCCCGCAATCATATCAATACCTACTTGACCAAAGACTGCCCGCTTGGCCGTTGCAACATAGATATTGCCAGGGCCCACAATCTTATCAACCCGTGGAACACTTTGAGTACCATAAGCGAGGGCAGCCACCGCCTGAGCCCCGCCAATAGTGAAAACGTAATCTACACCCGCTAGGTGAGCAGCGGCCAACACCAGATTATTCAACACGCCATCAGGAGTTGGCACTACCATAACAATTTCACGCACCCCCGCCACATGAGCGGGAATAGCATTCATTAATACTGAGGAAGGGTAAGCCGCTTTACCGCCAGGCACATAAATACCCGCACGATCAAGGGGCGTTACTTTTTGACCCAATACAGTGCCATCGGCCTCTTCATACTGCCATGAGCTGGGCTTTTGGCGCTCGTGATAGCGCTTGATTCGCTCAGCGGCGACAGCTAGCGCGTCACGCTGATGATCGGGTAGCCCATCAAAGGCTGCTTTTAGCTGTTCAGCAGAAAGCCGGAGCTGATCGATATGCTGCACATCCATCCGATCAAAACGGTTCGTTGCCTCAATTACAGCCGCGTCACCGCGCTGTTTAACATCGGCCAATATCTCCTCAACCCGTGCCTG
This sequence comes from Halomonas sp. GFAJ-1, assembly GCF_000236625.2. NCBI lineage: Bacteria > Pseudomonadati > Pseudomonadota > Gammaproteobacteria > Oceanospirillales > Halomonadaceae > Halomonas > Halomonas sp. GFAJ-1. The sequence continues at coordinate 168,527 of NZ_AHBC01000040.1, read as the reverse complement.
CACTGCTTTATCAGACACGCCCTCCCAGTCCAACAGGGCATCAAGGCGCTGATGGAATGCCGTATCAGCCGTTGAGAGGCGGGCTACTGTGGCTATGGACTTATCGCTCATGGAGAACCTCGCGTCATTCAGTCAACTGCGTCTGGCGCTGCTTAACCGCACTGTCCAAACGGGCCAGCAATGGCTTAATTCGGTCATGCTTCATCGTCATGGACGCTTTATTAACAACCAGGCGCGTGCTGATATGGGCAATCAATTCACGGGGCTCCATACCATTAGCACGCAGGGTATTTCCCGTATCGACAATATCGACGATTTCATCGGCCAAGTTCATTAACGGGGCTAATTCCATCGCGCCATAAAGTTTGATGACTTCTGCCTGTATCCCCTGCTGCGCGTAGTAACGGCGCGCCACGTTAACAAACTTGGTGGCTACTCGGCGGCGGGCGTGGGCTGGAGGCTGACCCGTGACGCCAGCAGTCATCAACTTACACCGCGCAATCTCAAGATCCAGAGGCTCATAAAGCCCTTCTGCGCCGTGCTCTAACAGCACGTCCTTACCTGCAATCCCTAAATCGGCCGCACCAAGCTGAACATAGGTAGGTACATCCGTTGCGCGAATTACCACAAGCTTCACATCAGGCAGGTTGGTATCGAACAACAGTTTACGACTTTTACTTAAATCTTCTGCGGGAGTAATGCCCGCATCCGCTAAGAGCGGCAGCGTTTCGTCCAGAATACGCCCCTTTGAAAGGGCTAAGATTAGTTGCTTGCTCATTGTGTCGGCCAATGGTTAATAGCATGGCTTAGCCGGGTATGCGGCGAATTTTCGCACCCAGCAGCTGTAATTTTTCTTCAATGCACTCGTAACCACGATCAATATGATAGATGCGGTCAACGAGCGTTTCGCCTTCCGCCATCATAGCTGCAATTACTAGCGATGCTGAGGCGCGGAGATCTGTCGCCATTACCGGGGCACCTGAAAGTTTATCGACGCCTTTGATAAGGGCCGCATTACCTTCCAGCACAATATTAGCCCCCATGCGGTTCAGCTCCTGCACGTGCATAAAGCGGTTTTCGAAGATAGTCTCCACTACCCGAGAGTCCCCCTCAGCCACCGCATTCATAGCCACAAACTGCGCCTGCATATCGGTAGGAAACGCTGGGTAAGGCGCTGTCCGAATATTGACCGGCTTAGGACGTTTGCCATGCATATCCAAGGCAATCCAGTCATCGCCCGTGGTTATTTCAGCACCGGCCTCTTCGAGCTTGGCGAGCACTGCTTCCAGAATATCCGCCCGGGTACGCTTTACTTTAACTCGGCCACCCGTCATCGCTGCCGCGACTAAAAAGGTGCCGGTTTCGATACGGTCAGGCATTACGTCATGCTCGCAGCCATGCAGCGACTCAACACCTTCAATGACGATCGTATCGGAGCCATGGCCGCGAATGTTAGCGCCCATCTTGATCAAGCATTCGGCAAGATCCACTATTTCAGGTTCGCGTGCCGCATTTTCTAGAACGGTTTTACCCTCAGCAAGGGTCGCGGCCATCAATAGATTTTCAGTACCGGTTACCGTTACTGTGTCGAAGTAAATGGTGGCACCTTTTAAACGGCCATCTACAGTGGCACGAATGTAGCCGCTTTCGACATGAATCTCAGCGCCCATGGCTTCCAAACCGCGGATATGCAGGTCAACCGGACGTGAACCAATAGCACAGCCGCCAGGCAGTGACACATCTGCTTTACCAAAATGCGCAAGCAATGGACCCAGCACCAAAATAGACGCTCGCATTTTCTTAACAAGCTCATAAGGCGCATGACACTGAGTAACTTGAGAGCCGTCTAGCTGAATACTGAGCTTCTCGCCCATTACTGGCTCAACGCCCATGCGCCCGAGCAGCTCTAGCGTCGTGGTAATATCTTGAAGGTGAGGCAAGTTACCAATGACCACGGGGCCATTAGCAAGCAAGCTAGCGCATAAAATTGGTAATGCCGCGTTTTTAGCACCGCTTGCCCACACTTCACCGTCAACCGAACCGTTTCCGGTAATAAGTAATTTATCCATGAGCGCGCCCGTTATTGGGCGTTCTCCGGGGCAGTTTGCCACTGCACCGGAGTAAACGTTTTGATGCTAATAGCATGAAGCGCGCCGGAAGCGATTTCATCGCTTAATGCTGCGTAAACAAGCTGTTGACGCTTAACAGGAGAGAGACCTTCAAAGGCTTCGCCAACCGCAATCACCTGAAAATTACAGCCTTCACCCTGGATATGAAAATCACATCCTTCGATGCGGGATTCGAGCAGTGCTTTTACTTCATTGGGTTGCATGGGACAGGAAACTCCTTGGGGGCCATTTGGATAGTTTGAAATAGGCAAACATGATAAAGAAAAGCAGCGCGCTTGGCGATGTTGGTCTACGCGCTTAGCGCCGCACTTGGGTGTGCAATCAGTTCATCAAGCTCTGCTAACGATGCGAGCCGCATCAGAGGTGCCGACAGTACAATGGATTCGATGGCAATTTTTTGACGGCTACAGGTTCGCATCCACTCAAAGAGAACGCTGATAGCGACGCTGCTGGCCATTGAAACAGCGGTAAAGTCAAAAGCTGCTTCGTCCAAGCCACTGGCTTTCAGCCATTTCACGCCCGCAGCGGCCAACTCGGCCGCTGCGCTTACATCTACATCTCCACTTACCTTAAGCGTTCGCCCCTGTACTTCAAGGGAAACGCTGGGCTGTGACAGTAGCAGCGTCACGCATCGCCCCCCTGCTCTAGCTCGTCAACCCCAATCTCAGGGGACCACCCGCGAATAACCGCATCGTAGTCGCGATTATTTTCGCGCATGGCTTGATCAAACTGATTACGGAACGTTAAGCCCAGATTAATGCCGTTAACGATCACGTTCACTACACGCCATTCACCATCGGAAAGCCGCAGGCTGTAGCTTACCGGGTAAACCTGACCATTATTAGCAACAACTTCCATATCGACACTAGCCTGGTCTTCATGGCGCTGACCACGCTGGTTATCCAGCACACGAAGTTCATCGTAATCAAAAGTTACTAACCCGCGAGTATAGGTATCAATCAGTGTTTGACGAAAGACGTTAGCGAATCGACTACGCTGTTCTGGCGTCGCATTGCGGAAATAGCCTCCCATTACGCTGGCACCGATGTAGCGAAAGTCTGCCACTTCATCAAGGCTGTCGTTAACTAAGGCTTTTAACTCATCAAGATTATTCGCGAAGTACTCTTCTCTCCCTTCAAGTTCAGCCATGAAAGCGCTGACATTTTCACGAATAAGCGCTTCAGGCGTTTGGGTCTGCGCCTGGGCACTCATTGGCAACAACATGACCATCGTCATTACAACGGCAAACAGCCAGCGAGCAGTTACTTTATCGATATATTGCATTATCTCTTCACCTCGTCATTCTAAGTGTCGTATGTCCAGGCTGTGTATAACGGGTCGTCTTCAGCCGTTAGTTGCTAACCATATTGGATATAAATTGCTGGATTAGTTCTTCTAATACCAATGCAGACTGGGTGTCGCGGATAGTGTCACCGTCTTGCAAAACATCAGGATCTCCCCCAACACTTAGCCCTATATACTGCTCACCTAGCAGGCCAGCGGTTAGAATGGCTGCCGTAGTGTCCCGGGATAGCTGGCCTTCCAAATCGCTATTTAGGCTTAACACAACGCGGGCATCGTACCACTCAGTATCCAGCTCAATAGCCTCAACCCGTCCAACGGTTACCCCCGCCATGGTGACGCGGGCACGGGGCCTTAAGCCACCTATGTTGGAAAAGTTGGCCTCAAGCCGAAATGTCTCGGAAGGAGCTGAAAGCGTAAGCCCGCTGACTCGCAAGCCCAGAAACACAAGCCCCAAAATACCTGCCAGCATAAAGAGGCCAACGCCAAACTCCATGGTTTTAGTGCGCTTCATGAAACTGCTCCACCCATTAAAGGCCGCCGAACATGACGGCGGTTAGTACAAAATCAAGCCCCAAGACGGCTAGCGATGAATACACAACGGTGCGCGTAGTGGCACGGGAAATACCTTCAGAAGTAGGTATAAGATCATAACCTTGGAACACCGCAATCCAGGTTACGACCACGGCAAAAACCATACTTTTGATCATGCCGTTACCAATGTCATTTATAAATGACACGCTGGCCTGCATATTGCCCCAGTATGAGCCTTCAAAGACGCCCAGCCATTCAACCCCTACCAGATAGCCACCCCAAATTCCCACCACGCTAAACCCAACGGTGAGAATGGGCAGCGCTACAAAGCCCGCCCAGAGTCGCGGCGCCACTACACGGCGCAGTGGATCGACGCCTATCATCTCCATACTGGTCAACTGCTCGGTTGCTTTCATTAGCCCTATTTCAGCCGTCAATGCAGACCCAGCCCGCCCAGCAAATAGCAATGCAGCTACTACAGGTGCTAACTCACGTAATAGCGAAAGCGCCACCATCTGCCCTAACGCCTGCTCAGCCCCAAAATCGACCAGGATGGTATAGCCCTGTAGCGCCAGCACCATACCGATAAACAGGCCCGACACCAACACAATGGCAAGCGATAGAACACCGACGAAATGCACCTGCTTAAGCCATAACCCCCACCCCTCCCGGGACGGGATGCCCACAGCAGACTGCGCTAGAAAAACGCCTGCTCGGCCCAGCGCTTCCATAGCATCACACCCTTTACGACCTAAACGGGCAATATGAGCGGTGCCTTGCTTGAGTTTTGACTGCATTTATCCTGCCCTTGTGACCGAAGCTTGCCCAAGAATATCGCGATAGAAACTCTCAGCGGGATAATGAAACGGCACAGGCCCATCGGGTTCGCCGTGAATAAACTGACTAACTCGCGGATCCTGGTTAGTATCCAACGTTTTGGGGGTGCCATGGGCAACGACCTGACCATCGGCAATCAAGTATAGGTAATCGGCAATGCTCAGCGTCTCTTTTATGTCGTGAGAAACGACCACCGACGTGAGCGCTAACGCCTGATTTAGCCGCTTGATTAGCTGCACTAAAACGCCCATGGAAATGGGGTCTTGTCCTACAAACGGTTCGTCATAGAGGATTAACTCTGGGTCTAGCGCCACCGCCCGCGCCAGCGCCACGCGACGCGCCATACCGCCCGAAAGTTCTGCGGGCGTTAGCTGACGAGCACCGCGAAGCCCAACGGCCTGAAGCTTAAGCAGCACAAGGTCACGAATCATCGCATCAGGTAAGTCCGTATGAACCCGCAGAGGAAACGCAACGTTTTCAAACACATCAAGATCAGAAAAAAGCGCGCCACTTTGAAATAGCATGCCCATCCGTTTACGCAGCGCGAACAGGGCCTTGCGTGACAAACGATGGACATCCTGACCATCAATCAAAATTCGACCCCGGTCTGGCGTCAGCTGGCCGCCAATAAGCTTAAGCAGCGTTGTTTTACCCGTGCCACTTGGCCCCATGATAGCCGTCACCTTCCCCCGCAGGATCGTCATGTTGATCCCCCGAAAAATATCGAGATCGCCCCGAGAGAAGTACAAATCTTCAATTTCTATGAAGGGAACATCTGTCATAGGCTGATTGACCTTCATTGTCGCCTCGCCGTAGCGGGTTAGTATAGGATCATCGCACACCGCTTAGTGTAGGATTCATCGCTAAAGAAACAGCGTTTTCTAAATATTATCGAACATCGTATCCTAACACTATCTTTAGTAACAGCGTGCAGTAACAGCACCTCTCGTTGTCGCTATCTCAGGCCACTGCAACGGATCCTGCCGCTTTTTTAAGCAGCTAAGCGACGAAGCGCTTTACCTATAAAGCGCAACGAGATGTTATTCTTACCTATCCATTTTTGAACGCTAACGAGACTATCAACATCATGCGCCAGCCACCCTCTACACCCAGCCAGCTGCGTGAAAGTGCGCTGCGCACCCTGCAAATTGAGCAAGCCGCTATTGGGGGCCTGCAGGCGAAGCTTGACGAAGGCTTCGATCATGCCTGTCAATTGATTCTTGCCTGCCAAGGCCGGGTAGTGGTCACCGGCATGGGAAAATCTGGCCACATTGCTGGCAAGCTAGCCGCTACCCTTGCCAGTACTGGAACACCTGCTTTTTTTGTCCACCCTGGGGAAGCTAGCCACGGTGACCTTGGCATGATTACCCGTGCCGATGTGGTATTAGCGCTATCGAACTCTGGCGAAACGGCCGAAGTAACCGCTCTTTTACCGCTACTTAAAAGACTCGGCACCCCCCTGGTGAGCATGACCGGCCGCCCCGGCTCCACGCTGGCTAAACATGCTGATGCCCACCTGGACAGTGGTGTTGAGCGAGAAGCTTGCCCGCTCGACCTTGCGCCTACCAGTTCGACTACCGCAGCGCTAGCGCTAGGAGATGCACTTGCCGTCGCACTTTTAGAAGCTCGCGGCTTCACCGCTGAAGACTTTGCCCTCTCTCACCCTGGCGGCAGCTTAGGCAAACGTTTGCTACTGCGTGTTAAAGACGTCATGCATGACGGTGCTCGCCTTCCCCAAGTTGCGCTGGGTAGCCCACTTCGGGATGCCCTGTTGGAAATCACCCGGCAAGGCCTTGGCTTCACCTGTGTCGTCGATAGCGATGGACGCTTAGCCGGCGTGTATACCGATGGCGACCTACGCCGCACCCTCGATCAATTTCATGACCTGCGAGAGGTGTGTGTTGACGATGTCATGACACGGCCTGGGAAACGTATTGGGCCTGATGTGCTTGCTGCAGAAGCTGTTCGGATCATGGAGGATAGCCGTATCACTGCGCTTGCCGTGGTCGATGAACAGCAGCGACCTATCGGCGCTTTACATATGCATGATCTTTTGATTAGCGGCGTTATCTGAAAACTATTGAACACTTACAAGGAGGCTCTATGGCCCTACCTGATGCTCTACTTGATCGCATTCGTCGTGTACGTCTACTCGCTCTTGATGTCGACGGCATATTGACAGATGGCCGGCTCTACTTCCAAGCGGATGGCATTGAGATTAAGGCGTTTCACACCCAGGACGGCCACGGCCTAAAGCTATTAAAACGCGTTGGTATTCATGTGGCGCTGATTACCGGCCGAGACTCTACCATGGTCAGTCAACGCGCCGCGTCTCTGGGCATTACCCATGTCCATCAAGGCTGTGAAGACAAGCTCGCCACACTCAAAGACCTTTGTAAGCGCCTTGACATCACTTTAGAGCAAGTTGCCTACTGCGGCGACGACTTACCAGATTTGGCCCCTATCAAGCGCTCTGGAGTAGGCATTACCGTTCCCAATGCACCCGACTACATGCATACCCACGCGGACTGGATCACCGATCGCCTTGGTGGCCACGGCGCGGTTCGTGAGATCTGCGATACGCTGCTCATGTCCCAAGGCCACTGGGATGCCGTGATGGACACCTATCTACACAGGCATTCGTAATGACTCGGCGGGTTAAAAAGCGCGTCTGGCTAACCGGGGTTGTGGTTGCCCTGGGCACCCTGCTGGTATGGATAGACCCCCGCGGCCCGCAAGACATCGCTCCAGACCCAGATGCTCAAGCCGATGAGCCTGGCTATGTGCTAGAAAACGCTGAAATCACTTTGTTTGGCGAAACGGGTGCTATTCAACAGTCGCTGGTCACGCCCTATTTAGTTCATACCCCCCAGCGGGCCATGACGCAAGCCACCTCGCCCCGAGTAACGCTATTTGATGGTGAACAGCGAGAGTGGCTAGCTACCGCCAACGCAGGCACGCTCAATACGGACACACACGCGCTGACATTAACCGGCGCAGCCAGACTACTGGCACCGGATGAAGGCTGGCAGTTGGATACGGAGTTATTACACTATAACGGCATGACACGCCATGCATGGAGCGACGTGCCGGTGCTTCTGCAGCAACCGCCACAGCGGATCAGCGCTTCACGCATGGATGTGTGGCTTGACACTAGCCAGGTTCGTTTAACCGATAATGTGCGCGGCCTCCACCCGCCCGCCACCCAGACGCCTTAGGAGTCGCTATGAAAGTTTTAATCTGCACCGCGCTTTTAGCCCTAGCGGTGCCGCTCTCAGCGGCTGCCCAAACAACGCAAGCGCCGGTTGAAGTTGAAGCAGACCGCTTAGATCTTGATCAGCGCGCTGGCACGGCAGTCTATAGCGGCAATGTTAATATTCGCCAGGGTGAGATGCAGCTTCGCGGGGAGCGTGTCGAAATTCAGCGCAATGATGCTGGCGAACTTGCCCGCGCAATCGCCACGGGTGAGCGCGCTTACCTACGGAACCAGCTAGACGGTGAAACAACACCCATGGAAGGCTGGGCACGTCGTATTATCTATCATGTCGCCGAACGCCGGGTTGAACTCATCGATCAGGCAGAGCTTACGCAACGAGGTGATCGTTTCCAGGGGGGGCGCTTGGAATACTTCATTGACCGAGAGGTCGTGCAGGCCCGCTCAGAAGTCGACGGAAGCGAATCACAGCGTATTCGCATGACCCTACAGCCCGCGCAATAGGGAGTTTATTTGTGACAACCCCCAGCACCACAGCAACTAACGAAACTGCTCCGGTAAAAACGCTCTATGCTCATCACCTGGCTAAAAGCTATAAGCGTCGCCGGGTGGTGAAAGATATTAACCTAGAGATTACCCAAGGCAGCGTTGTGGGGCTACTCGGCCCGAACGGAGCGGGTAAAACCACCTCGTTTTATATGATCGTTGGGTTGGTTAAGTCTGACGCAGGCAGCGTCGGTATTGATGATCTAGACCTCACCCGCGCACCCATGCATGAACGGGCTATTGCAGGCATTGGCTACCTGCCCCAGGAAGCCTCTATTTTTCGTAAGCTTTCGGTCGCCGACAACATCATGGCAATACTTGAAACTCGAAAGGAGCTTGACCGTAGCGCCCGTGAACAGCGTCTAGAATCGCTACTTGAAGACTTCCACATTACCCATATCCGCGACAACCTGGGCATGAGCCTATCCGGTGGCGAGCGTCGGCGCGTTGAAATTGCCCGCTCACTGGCAACCGAGCCTGCGTTTATTCTGCTAGATGAACCGTTCGCAGGCGTAGACCCTATTTCAGTGGGTGATATCAAAACGATTATACGCGCGCTCAAACAGCGACATATCGGTGTCCTCATCACCGACCATAACGTACGAGACACGCTCGATATCTGCGATATCGCCTATATCGTTGGCGATGGCCAAATCATTGCTAGCGGCGACCCACAGTCTATCCTCGATAACCAGAAGGTGCGCGACGTCTATCTCGGGGCTGATTTCCGCCTATAAACAGGCGCCTACCGACTAATTACTTTTAATGGCATGCTTATTGCACTTGCACCTGAGGATAACTCGCACTAGGGTGGAGCTTTCTGATTAACGAGTGGTTCTCAGATGGTCATGAAAGCTTCTCTTCAACTGCGTATCGGCACACAGCTGACCATGACACCTCAGCTGCAGCAGGCAATTGCGCTGCTCCAGCTCTCAACACTCGACCTGCGGCAAGAAATTCAGCAAGCGCTCGACGCTAACCCAATGCTGGAACAAGAGGATGAATTTGGCGAGCAGGCGGTCACCGAGACGCCGGAAGCAGAATGGGCCGAAAGTATCCCTAGTGAGCTTTCTGTGGATAGTGACTGGTCCGACACCTACCAAGATATGGGCAGCACGGGCGGTAGCAGCGAAGGGCCTGATTTTGAGCGCCAGGCAGCAGGACAAAGCCTGCACGGTCACTTACTTTGGCAACTTGCCATGACCGACTTCACGCTACGTGAGCACACTATTGCCGAAAGCTTGATCGATGCCCTCGATGCCAATGGCTACATCACTCAGCCGCTTAACGACATCCGCGAAGGCTTAAAAGCTCAGGGCCTGGACGGCCTAAGCCAGCGTGAAGTAGAGAACACCCTGTTGCGCTTACAGCAGTTTGAGCCCACCGGGGTCTTCGCGCGGGACTTACGCGAGTGCCTAATGCTTCAGCTAGCCACGCTCCCCGAGGAGACGCCGCTTTTAGTACCTGCCAAACGGCTGGTGCGTCAATTTCTTGAGGCACTCGGCAAAGACGATATACGGCTGCTTAAACGACGCTTGAGCCTGGATGATGAACAACTCGATGATGTTATTCGCCTCATTCGCAGCCTTGACCCGCGCCCCGGCAGTGCCTACGGCGACAGCGATGATAGCTATATAACCCCAGACTTGGTCGTGCGGCACGATAATGAAGGCTGGCACCTGGAACTTAATCCAGAAGCGTTGCCCCGGCTACGCATTCAGCCTGACTACGCAAGTTTGATAAAGCGTGCTGATAAAAGCCAAGATAACCAGTTCCTTAAAGAGCACCTTCAAGAAGCCCGCTGGCTAATTAAAAGCCTTTCGAGCCGAAATGATACGCTGCTGCGAGTGGGTCGAGAAATTATCGCGCGCCAGATTGGCTTTTTAGAGCATGGTGAAGAGTCGATGAAACCGTTAATTTTAGCGGACATAGCCAAAGCCGTGGAGATGCATGAATCCACCATCTCCCGGGTGACCACTCAAAAGTATATTCATACGCCCCGAGGAGTATTTGAACTCAAGTATTTCTTTTCCAGCCAGGTCAGTGGCCAAGATGGTGGCGACAGCCACTCCAGCACCGCTATCCGCGCGCGGATTAAGAAACTCGTGCAAGATGAGCCACCGGGCAAGCCGCTTTCCGACAGCCGTTTGGTGACGCTCTTGGAAGCAGGCGGAATTAGTGTTGCAAGGCGCACAGTCGCCAAATATCGAGAGTCAATGGGCATTCCCTCTTCAAGTGAACGGCGCCGTTTACGCTAGTGAACAAGGAAACACCGCTATAGGGCTTTGCAACAGCGTAAAAAGGGTTACAATCGAAGTACAGTCCCATGGATAAGGAGCACGTCAATGCAAGTAAATATCACTGGTCATCATGTAGATCTGACTGACGCCTTGCGTGACTACGTCAATGAAAAACTAGCGCGCGTTGAGCGCCACTACGACAACATTACGACAGTACAAGTGACCTTATCTGTTGAGAAAGAGCGACAGCAAGCTGCCTGCACACTGCACGCAGCCGGGGCTGATCTTCACGCCGAAGCATTAGATAATGACATGTACGCCGCTATTGATGCTTTAGCGGATAAGATCGATCGTCAACTCGTTAAACACAAGGAAAAAGCACAAGCTCGCGCCCAAGGCGCTGGTGTGCGTTAATTCAATGACGTTGGAAACCATACTCCCCCCGGAGCGCGTGCTATACGACGTGCCCGGGGGCAGCAAAAAAAGGGTGCTGGAGTTTTTCAGCACTTTTATTGCCCAAAACACCCCTAGCCTGGATAGCCAGGAAGTCTTTAGCCGTTTAATTGGTCGCGAACGCCTGGGAAGTACTGGTATAGGTAATGGCGTTGCCATTCCCCATGCTCGAAGCCCCCACTGCATCGCCCCTATTGCCGGCTTTTTAAAGCTTGCCGAGCCAGTCGATTTCGATGCCATTGATGGCGACCCTGTCGATCTGGTGTTTGTCTTGTTGGTGCCGGAAGAAGCTGACGACACGCACTTAGCATTACTTGGGCAAGTTGCCACCATCATGAACGAGGCTGATATGCGCCTGCAGCTTCGGAAAAGTACTAGCCAGCGTGAACTTCTTGAGCTTATCACCTCAAAAATTCGTGAAAAATCGGCGCACTAAGCGTCTACCTCGACGCTAGCCGCTACCTTTCTTCATTTTAAGCCTCATTTTTTTTGGCAGCCCAAGAGAAACTCTATGCAATTGGTGATCATTAGCGGCCGTTCTGGGTCCGGTAAATCTATCGCCTTACAAGCGTTAGAAGATCTTGGCTACTACGCCATCGACAACTTACCTGCGATGCTGCTTGGCTCTTTAGTAGATGAGCTGCGTGTTCAGGGTGGGCGTACCCATTTAGCGGTAAGCATTGATGCCCGTAACCTGCCAGCAGCTCTTGAGCGCCTGCCAACGCTACTTGAAGAGCTCAACCAGCGGCAGATTCGTTTCCAGGTAATTTACCTGACCACCGATGCAAGAATTTTATTAGAGCGCTACTCCGCTACACGTCGTCGACATCCGCTAACTCGCGATAGCGACATGACGCTTGAGGAAGCCATTAACAAAGAAGAAGAAACGCTGCTTGAGATACGCGACCTTGCTGATCTCATGATCGACACTTCACGGCTTTCGGTGCACGACTTACGTCGCCGTATTACTGATCAAGTCGCCCATCAGCATAGCGACCAGCTAACCCTCACCTTTGAGTCATTTGGCTACAAGCGGGGCGTACCCCTAGATGCCGATATTGTGTTTGATGTGCGCTGCTTACCTAACCCCTACTGGGACCCGACGCTACGTCAGTACACTGGCAGAGACGCTAACATTGTGGCTTTTCTCAGCAGTTACCCCATTGTCGATGCGATGAGCAACGACATTTACAGCTGGTTAGAGAAGTGGCTGCCGGCTTACCAAAACAGCCAGAGAAGCTATATGACCATTGCAATCGGTTGTACCGGCGGCCAGCACCGCTCTGTTTACATGGTGGAGGAACTCGCGCAACGGCTCGTAAAACACATAGGGGAAGTACAGCTAAGGCATCGAGAACTGGGAATTCAGTACACTCTCGGTGAACAACCGGCGCAACCATCACCTTCAGAACCAGTCGAACCTGAGTAGCTTTAACACCTTAGATGCACGTATCCAACAAGACGACACCACTCGGCAAAAAGGAACCAGGGTGCCAGAACGAAATTTAACCCTTACCAATCAGCGCGGCTTACACGCGCGAGCGGCGACTAAACTGGTCAAATGCGGGCAACAGTTTTCAGCCAACATTTTCGTTTACAAGCAACAGCAAAAGGCCGACGCGGCTAATATTATGTCGCTACTGATGCTAGCAGCACCTTGTGGCACCGAGTTAAAGGTTATCGCAGAGGGCGATGACGCTGAACAGGCGTTGGAGGCTATCCAAAGCCTGTTCGACGCGAGATTTGATGAGGATCAATGATGGAACTAATCAGCTAACCGCCATCCCCAAACATGAGTTGCTAGCTGCCTGCGACCGTCATGGCATCAATTAACCAACTGCCGGTGTGAATACTGCCACGGGTGTCTATGTCATCAGCAACACCGACCAAGCCCGCAAACATGGTGTTGAGATTCCCAGCGATGGTGAACTCTTCTATAGGGTACTGCACTTTCCCATTTTCAACCCAAAAACCCGCTGCCCCTCTTGAATAGTCACCGGTAACGCCATTAACGCCCTGCCCCATTAGCTCGGTTACCCAAATCCCCCGACCCATCTCTTTCAGCAGCGCGTCCCGGCTCGTGGCAGGGTTTACCAATCGAATATTACGCGCACCGCCAGCATTAGCCGTGGTTTGCATCCCTAAACGGCGAGCGCTGTAGGATGAAAGCATATAGCTTGCGATATTTCCCTGGTCAATAAAGCGGTTATTGCGCGTTTGCACGCCTTCGCCATCGAAGGGAGAGCTTGCGGTTGCCCCCACTTCCATCGGCCGCTCTTCTAGGCTAAACCAGTTGGGAAAAAGTGGCGCCCCTAATCGGTCGCATAAAAAAGATGCCTGACGATAGAGCGCGCCGCCCGCTAACGCACCCATCAGGTGGCCAATTAGCCCACTGGCAAGCGTAGGATCAAAAAGTACGGGGAAGGTGCCTGTCGGTGGGCGCTTCGCGCCTAAGCGCCTAAGTGTCCGAGCAGCCGCCTCTTGTCCCACGCTTTCAGGATCACGAAGCTTGCTCGGATTTCGCGCCGAGGTGTAGTCATAGTCCCGCTGCATGCCATTTTCATCCTGGGCAATTAACATGCAGGAAAGCGAGTGACTGCTACCCTTTTGCGTTCCCAAAAAACCGTGGCTATTGGCATAGACACGCACGCCTTCACCACTAGAAAGCGATGCCCCCTCCGACTGATGAATCCCCGCCACGCTGCGGCCAGCCTGCTCGCAGGCCAAGGCTATTTCAATAGCCTCATCGGTGGTTAGCGGCCAAGGGTAATGCACTTTTAAATCGGGCAAATGCGATGCCATCAGAGCAGCATCAGCCAACCCTGCAGCGGGGTCTTCCCCTGTGTAGCGGGCAATCGCCAAGGCCTTTTCCACCGTCGCTTTAATAGAGGCACTGCTTGCATCGGAAGACGACGCGCTGCCTTTACGCTGCCCCACATACAGCGTCACGGCGATTCCTTGGTCGCGTGAAAGCTCTACCGTTTCCACCTCGCCCAAGCGCACGCTGATGCCCACGCCTTGGTCGACGCTTGCACCTACTTCGGCTGCATCTGCACCGAGCTGCTTTGCCAGCGCCAACGCTTCTTCTGCATGTGTAGTTAACAGCGCCTGCTGTGAGGTTGCGTCAAATGCCTGTGCCATGTTGTGGCCTCCTTTTCGCCAGAATCGCATTGGCGAATCAATGTTGTTGTCGCAGCTGATATAATGCTGCAAACGAATCTGATCAGTGAGTTCTAGTATGCCTAAGAAACGCCCCGAACCCTTCGATAGTGATGAACAGGAAGAACGCCCGAGCAAATCTCAGCTAAAACGAGAAATGCATGCGTTACAGGCACTTGGCGAAACACTTATTGCCATGAAGCCCGCAGAACTGGCGCGCTTTCCGCTCTCTGATGACATGCTGCGAGCCATTGAGGAAACCTCCCGCATCCGCTCCCATGAAGGGCGTCGGCGCCACATGCAGTACGTGGGAAAACTTATTCGCAAAGAGGACCTCGTCGCTATTCAAGGGGTATTTGACGGCATTGAACAAGAGAAAGAGCAGCGTGACCATGCCTTTCATCGCCTTGAGAAATGGCGTGACCGTTTAATCGACGAAGGCGATGACGGTGTTGACTTATTTCTTGCCGAGTACCCTGACGGCGACCGCCAGACGCTGCGCCAGCTAGTGCGCAATGCACGAAAAGAGCGCGAACAAAGCAAGCCACCTACCAGCTCGCGTAAGCTTTTCAAGCACCTACGCGAGACGTTGGCCCTCTAAGTTTGGGTTAAGACGACTGGGTGCCACCAACGGTCAGCTCATCTAGCTTCAAGGTGGGCTGACCAACGCCGACCGGCACACCTTGCCCCTCTTTGCCACACACCCCAATACCTGTGTCCATTTCCGCATCGTGGCCAATCATAGAGACTCTTCCCATGGCTTCTGGCCCATTACCGATGAGGGTAGCGCCTTTTACAGGCGCAGTGATTTTGCCATCTTCGATGAGATAGGCTTCGCTAGCCGAGAACACAAACTTGCCCGACGTAATATCCACCTGCCCGCCACCAAAACTCACCGCATAGATACCGCGCTTGACGCTCTTAATAATATCGCTCGGCTCATCCTGGCCAGCTAACATGACGGTATTGGTCATCCGCGGCATCGGCAGGTGGGCGAATGACTCGCGTCGAGCATTGCCGGTCGGCGCCATGTTCATTAACCGGGCGTTAAGCTTGTCCTGCATATAACCCGTTAAAATACCGTTTTCGATGAGTGGCGTATTTTGCCCAGGCGTGCCTTCATCATCAACGCTGAGCGACCCACGCCCATCTAATAACGTAGCATCGTCGACAATAGTCACGCCTTTGGCAGCAACACGCTGACCCATTCGCCCAGCGAATGCCGAGCTACCTTTACGGTTAAAATCTCCCTCCAAGCCATGGCCGACCGCTTCGTGTAGCAGGATGCCTGGCCACCCGGCGCCGAGTACTACTGGCATTTGCCCTGCAGGCGCGTCCACTGCATCTAAATTTACCAGGGCTTGGCGCACCGCCTCCTTGGCGTAACGCGCGGCAACGCCCTCATCTCGCAGCCTTGCCATGGAGTAACGCCCACCCCCCCCTGCACTGCCGCGTTCGCGACGGCCATTTTTATAGGCAATAACGCTGACATTAAAACGCACTAGCGGGCGGATATCTGCTGCTAAAGTGCCATCGCTGGCACGTACCAGCACGACCTCGTAGGTACCGGACAGAGAAGCGCTTACTTGACTGATACAAGGGTCAGCCGCACGCGCCACGCGGTCGGCCTCTTTCAGTAGCGCAACCTTATCTTCTGCTGTGAGGCCTGCTAGCGGGTCAATGCCCGCATAAAAGGGTGCTACAGAAACAGGCCTTACCGCCTGCCCGGAGAGCTGCTTGCCGCTACGTACAATCCCCGCTGCGGTGCGGCCAGTGTCCACCAGCGCATCGGCGGTAATCTGGTTTGAGTAAGCAAAGCCGGTTTTTTCGCCTGCTAGCGAACGTACACCCACCCCACCATCAATGTTGTAGCTGGCTTCTTTTACCTCGCCATCTTCCAACACCCATCCCTCTTGCCAGGTGCGCTGAAAATAGAGATCGGCGTAGTCGATGCCTGCCCCCATGGCATAGCCAAGCCCTGTGTCCAACGCATCTAGGTCAAGACCACTCGGCGTTAACAGAATGGAAACAGCGGTATCTAAATCGCTTTTAAGTGCGGTCATTGAGGGCCTTCTAAGGTAACCTGCGGCGATGTCCAAGGACCTCGCACGCGATAGTGAATAGTCGTCGCTCGATCAAACGCATCGCCAAACAGCTGGTCGGCGAGGAATAAGGCGCCCCCCACAATGGGGGCGCCCACGGCAATGGCCGCGATGGGTAAACTTTGGCTAACTGGCAGTGTGACGCCTAAACGCTGATCGAGTTCACGCTGCGCTAGGTTGATGTTGCCGGTAAGCGTCATTGAGGCTGCCGGGGCTTCAATATGCAACGGCCCGCGCATCATTAATTTCCCACCAGCCACATCCGCTGTGCCATATACCCTATCAAAAGCGGTGCCTTGACCCGTAACATCAGAAAAATCCAGACGTAATCGGCGCAATATGTTGTCAAAATTAAGCAGCCCAACCAACCTTGCGGGCGCGGACTCCAATGTCACAAAACGGCCATCGCGGATATCGATATCAATCTCGCCGCCCGCTCGGCTCAAGTCAAGCTGCCAGGGTGCGCCAGGCCATGCTAGCTCAGCGTTGATGTCCGTTGAACGGCTACGCATCGCCACCGGCTGGCCAAGCCGCTCTAGAGCAGTACCCACATCCCCTCCGAGGATTGAAATATCGGCCCGAGTTTGACTGTTCACCGCACTGCCTTCCCAAAATAGTTCGCCCCGAGCCGAAAGCTGGCCAAGGGTCAACCCAACGGGTGACAGCGAAAAGCGTCGATCATCGGTTTGCCAATAGGCCGTTAGCGGACCAAACCGCCCCCCACCCAAGCTGATTTCTGCAAGTCGTAACCGACCACTGGGCAGCTCGGCCAGCCATGAAGGAATGGGTGCCGACGTTGAGTACCGTGTTTCCACTGCCTCTACCCATGAGGCGGGTGAAGCTTCACTGCTACTATGTTCTTTAGAGGGCATGTCGAGCAATCGCTCGGCCTCCAGCGAAGTAATCATTATATCCAGAGGCCGCGCGGTCTTGGGGCGATACTCAACCCGACCCGAGATTAAGTCACCGTTAAGCAGCATTCCCATCTGCTGCCCATGGATATCGCCCGACATGTTAATTTCACCAAAGCATTCGCTGCGGTAGCGTAAACACGGGGTACTTACCCTTAGCGAGATAGGTGCTTCGCTCTCTTCGTAATCAATATCTACCGACGACTGGCTTTGCATCAACGGCGCAACCGCTGCATGCCATGCCATTGGGTCTATTTCAGGTAGTTCGGCGACGACGTTAAAACCTGCCTGGCGCAGCCAGCCTTCCGGCAACGACGCAGTCCCCAGCGCCAACTCGCCGGCTAGTTCGCCATTTGCTAACGGCTGCCCACGCGCATGAATAAGCTCGGCTAGCTGGGTTTCCAGTCGCCCGCTCTCTATATCGGCCGTAAAGAGCCAGGGCCAGGGCTGCTCAGCGGTTTTAGCGAAGGGTTCAGGTAAGTGACTCACCACGCCCAGCCAACGGCTTTCGAGAGTTACCTTAGGCGTCGGCTCAAGGCGGACCTGACCACGCCACTCAGCACTGCCCTCAAATACTTGGCGAGCCTGCTCAGCAGGTATGTCTGCCAAGCGGAACAGCGCAGCGGTATTAACATCGCCACGTAAGTCGATTCGGTCTTGCTGGCTATTAACATCCGCCACAATTCGGCCACCTAGCAGCCGACCACTGGCATTACCTGACAAAACATACTTTTCGTCATGCTGCTGCCAGGTCAGCGCTCCCTCAACATTGGTTAAGGGTAACTCTAGGGGCTGATAGGCGATGCTTGAAAACTGCGGGCGGGCATTGACTTCCACCTGCAAGGTGTCAGGCGCATTAAGCGGTACCGAAAGGGCAATATCTCCCTCCACGTGGCCTTCAGCACGCACATCGTCAAGCAGCGACATATCGACATTAGGAATAGCCTTGAGAAACTGAAGTAGCGATTGGCCATCGCTCTTTAATTGCCCTGAGAGCCTTAGCTGCTCATCGGCCATTATCAACTCACCTTCAGACGCCTGCACACCGTGGCTCTCGGCATACTCAATGTGGGCCTCAAGCACCTGCTCTTTCCAGGTCAACCGCCCCTCCACGTGCTCTAGCCGTGGCCAGTCGGGCGCGATAGGCATATGCCCCTGTGTTACCGACAGAGCCAGCGTCGCAGAGAGCTCATCGGCTGTTTGGTCGGTAGCTAAGGGCAGGCTAAGTTGGAGAGACCCGCTGGGCACATAGCCACCGATATCGTTGAGCAGCCATTCACGCATTCCGGGTTCAAACGCGTAGATGGGCAGCCAGTGAGACAAGGGGTATTCCACAGCATCGACGTTGGCAAAATCGATATCTAAACCAAATTGACCACTCTCTTTATCCCTAATTAACCCAAAGCCGCCGCTAACCTCTGCACCATCCCACTCCACGGCTAAATCACGACCACTAATCATTGTATTGGGGCCATCATAGACCCACTCCACCACGCCTTGGGCATGACTAAGCTGCATGGGGGCAATAAATAACCCAGGAAAATGTAGCGAACTATCTCCCGCGCTACTGAAGGTCACTCGGCCACGAAAATCCCGCGCTTGTACCCAGGCATCCAGTGGGCCGCCGCCGGGCGCCTGCTGCCAGGGCAAAACGGCAACATTGGTCAGCGCCGCATCAACCCCCCAGTGCCCCTCATGCTGGCCAACACTTAGCCCTTGAACTTGGCCACTGGGGGAAAGGGTTTGAAGCACCCGGGTTACTGATTCGGGCAACAGCAAATAGTCGCGCCAGGCGGTCAGTGAAGAGAGTTCAAAAGCACTTGTGCGAAGCTCCCAAAAATCAGCTTGGTGCGACAAATACCAGTGGTTCGGTAGCGCTGGGCCATCACTAATGCCAGAGGGGCGCGCCCACTCAACACTGTCAGCGTCGGCACTTAGCCACGCTTTGCCACCCTCACCATCACGCTGCCAAAGGCCCGTTGCCTCAATATCTTGTAATACCGCGTATTGAATTTCATGGCGCAGAGTAAGCTCGGGGATACCCACCGCCAGGCGCGCTTCATCGAGCCGACCGCTATGCCACCGTCCCCATAGCTTAACTTCGCCCCCTGCCTGTTCTAGGTGGGGCATATAGTCCGGCCGAAATACCGCCGCTAATGACAGCAAGTGATCAAGCTGCATATCGAGCTGAAGCGCCGCAGAGAAGTCGCTAAATCCTCGCTGCCCTGGCTGCATTTCCACCTGCATATTCAGCGCAGGAAGGGCCTCTTCATCACTTAGGTCGGGGGTTTCTAGAATATTCACGACCCCCTCTAGCCGTGTGCGCCGCTCATCACCGTTGAGCAATAAGGTAGGCGCATGCATGGCCACCTCATCTTCTTCTCCATGCAGCACAACGCGTGTGTTATCCACCCACAAGCGCTGGCGCAGGATAATGCCTGTCCACTTATCAATTTTGGCTAAATCCAGCGTAGGCTCTGGCGCTATAAACTCGGGTAGCTCGGCAGGGTTTGGCCAGCCCCAAGCAGCGTCTTGCTGCTGGTAAAGATGAAACTCAGCCCCAGTAATACGGGCATCGTTAAAAATGGGGGCAACACTTAGGAGCGAGGCCCAGCTATCAAGCCGCAGGTGGGCCTGCTCAAGGGATAGCAGCCGTTGCCCTTGCGGCGTTGCTGCTTCTAAGCCCTCTAAGCGCAGAAATAAATCGTTGCGCTCAAGGGATAGAGAAAGGTGCTCAATAGTCACCGGTACGCCGATACGCGCTTCAAGGAGCGCTTCAATGTTGGGCGTTAGCGCCCCTACTTGGCTAATCAGCAGCCTTACTACCAAAAGCAGTATGGCCAGCATGCCAAGCAGCCACGCAAATGCAACCAGGAGCCACCGTACCCACGAACGTAGCGCTATCATTACATCAGCACAATATCGTACTGTTCTTGGGAGTAGTGCTGCTCAACCTGAAAACGGATCGTTTTGTTGATAAAGCTCTCCAGGTCAGCCACTGCTGCGGACTCTTCATCCAACAAGCGGTCTACCACTGGCTGGGATGCGAGTACCATATACGTCTCAGCGCTGTAAGCTCGCTCTTCGCGCAGTATTTCACGAAAAATTTCATAGCAAACAGTTTCAGGAGTTTTCAATGTACCGCGTCCGCTACACGTAGGACACGCTTCACACAATGTCTGCTCCAAGCTTTCGCGCGTACGCTTGCGGGTCAACTGAACTAAGCCAAGCTCGGTTACCCCGGTACACTTGGTTTTAGCGTGATCCCGCTCTAGGGCTTTTTCCAGTACGCGCAACACCTGACGTTGATGCTCAACATCTATCATATCGATAAAGTCGATAATGATAATACCGCCCAAGTTGCGCAACCGCAGCTGACGCGCTATCGCCGTCGCCGCTTCAAGATTGGTTTTAAAAATGGTTTCTTCGAGATTACGGTGACCGACATAGCCCCCGGTATTAACATCAATGGTGGTCATGGCTTCAGTGGGGTCAATCACTAAGTAGCCGCCCGACTTTAACTGCACTTTACGCCCTAACGCTTTTTGAATTTCATCCTCAACGCTGTAAAGGTCAAAAATAGGGCGCTCGCCGGGATAGTACTCAATACGATCCACCGCCTCAGGCATAAACTCTTCGGCGAACTCCACGAGTTTGACAAAGTTTTCCCGGGAGTCGATACGCACTTTTTCAATATCATCACGCATCACATCGCGTAACGTGCGCATAAAAAGCGGTAGGTCGTCGTAGATGACGCTAGGCGGAACAGCCGTGATTTTTCGCTCACTTACTTTGCGCCAGATGCGCAGCAGAAAATACATATCCCCTGCCAGCTCTTCTTCGCCCACGCCTTCAGCCGCTGTGCGGACGATAAACCCCCCGGTCACATCGATGGTTTGCTCTTCTATACCCTTATCCAGCAGGGCTTTAAGCCGCTCCCGCTCGCGATCATCCTCTATACGCTGGGAGACGCCATGGTGTGGCGAGTCAGGCATGTAAACAAGGTAGCGTGAAGGAATTGAAAGGTGCGTTGTCAGTCGCGCACCTTTGCTGCCAATCGGGTCTTTGGTGACCTGCACCACCAGCGCCTGCCCCTCATGGAGTAACTGACCAATCGTTTGCTGCTCATCACTGGGCGTGCCCGGCGGCATCACTTCATGGGCATGAATGAATGCTGCACGCTCTAAGCCAATATCAACAAAGGCAGCCTGCATACCAGGCAGTACCCGCACTACTTTACCTTTGTAGATATTACCTACGATGCCGCGCCGACGTGAGCGCTCAATTAGCGCCTCTTGTAGCACGCCATTTTCTACCAGCGCAACGCGGGTCTCCATTGGCGTTAAATTTATGAGGACTTCACCGCTCATGCAAAATTCCTTATTGGGTCATAATCCTTGCCAGCACAGCAGGCGGTGAAACAGCGGTCACGTACTTCGATAACGCCCCGCCCATATAGGCACCCCTTGCTGGCACAACAAGCGCGTTGTTTCGAATAGCGGCAGCCCCACGACGGCGGAGTGACTACCGTGAATTTGCTCAACAAACACCGCTGCTAGGCCTTGAATCGCATAGCCACCGGCCTTATCCACTGGCTCGCCGGTTTGCCAGTAGCAAGCTATTTCATCCTGATCAATTACACGCATCTTCACTTGCGTGGTGACACAGCAAGAGAGTACACCCTGGGGGCCCACCACCGCGACCGCCGTTAGCACCTGATGGGTTCGCCCAGAAAGCGCTGAGAGCATTGCGGCGGCGTCTTGTTCGTCGCGAGGCTTGCCCATTATGGTGCCATCAATCACAACCGCCGTATCCGACCCTAACACCGGCAACTTGGTTTGCGGCACTGCCGCTTGTGCTTTGGCAATCGCCAGTCTCTCAACATAAGCGCTAGGCATCTCGCCAACTAAAGGCGTTTCATCTACATCACTGGGCAACACACTCACGGGAACACCGATAGAGGCCAGCAGCGCTTTGCGCCTTGGTGACGCAGAGGCCAGGCATAGCACCGGCGCAGGCTCTTTACGCGGCGCTGTGGTAGCGTCTAATCGCTGCGGCTTACTCATCAGAGCCTCTCTGTATGCGGTTAGTTCGCACCGGCATATAGGCCTGTAAACACCAGATACTCATCATTACTCAACGCCTGTATCAGGCACCTGCTAAGCGGCGCTCCAATGCGCGCAGCATGGTCGCAAGCCATGGCCATAGCAACGCGCTAATTATAGAGGGTATTAAGAAGGATAAGTGGATCGAAAAATCACCCGTTAGCGTGCGCAACCACTGCTCAATCAACTGCACAATGCCCAATAAAACCAGCACTAATACCGCTTGTTGAACTAAGGAATAGGTACGAAAGCGCGGGTAAACCAACGCACATAAAAATGCCAACAGCGAAAGTATGACCGCATGTTGGCCGAGCGATGTTCCCTCAATTAAATCCATCAAAATACCAATCACAAAACCGTGAAACACCCCTACCCGACTAGGCGCCCGCATACACCAGTAGACCAACATGAGGCCAATCCACTCGGGTCGATATACCTGCCAACCATCAGCCAGAGGCATTACTTGCAAACACAGCGCCAGTAAAAAGCTCAACCACACCACTACCAGTGGCACCGCGGGTGCTCGTGCCATTAGGGCACCTCCTGAGTCACTGGTTGATTGGGTAGCCCAAGGCGCTGCGCCGCGTGGATCGCACTGGCTGATATATCCATGTCCTCATCCCAATCCGCATCGCCTAACTCCTCGGGCGGAGGGGGAAACAGCAACAGAAAATGCCGCGAACGCTGCAGCTGGGCGGAGGGTTCAGCGGTTACCTGGGCAAACGGCTGGCCCGGGTCATGATACACCTCGGTTACTCTCGCTACTGGATAGCCGGGCGGAAAGCGCTCGGCCAGCCCAGAGGTAGTCAGCAAATCACCCTCGCGAATATCCGCGGTATCCGGCACATGCAGTACGCTAACGCTGCCATAGCGTCCAGTACCCTGCACAATAAAACGCAGCCCATTCCGATTCACCTGAACAGGAAGCGCATGACTTGCATCTGCGAGTAAAAGGACACGACTAGAGTATGCCGACACGGCCGTCACCTGCCCCACTAGACCAAATGCGTCAATGACTGGTTGGCCAACATAGGCACCATTGCGATGCCCGCGGTCAACCACCATCTGGTGGCTAAAAGGATCGTTATCCAGGGAGAGTAGCTCGGCGGTCATGTAGGGAATTTCATGTCGCTCTGCGGCCTGTAGCAGGCTACGCAGCTCAGCATTTTCAGCGGTTAAGCTGGCTAAACGCTGACCGCGGTGAGAAAGCGTTAGAATCTGCTCACGTAAGCGGCGATTTTCGTCTACCAACGCTTGCTGATCAGAAAGCGCAAGCGCCCCCCAGTTCAGTAGATCGCTAGGCACGCTAACTACCCACTGAATAGGGGCCACAATCATGGTCATTTGAGCGCGAACATCTTCCATGCGCGTAAATCGCTGGTCAACAAACATTAAAACGCTTGCTGCCAACACGCAGAAGAACAGCCGGTAACCCGGCAACGGCCCGTGCGAAAACAGCGGTTTAATAGGCAATCCCCCGCGATAAACCGCTCTTATCAGTCGCTAGACAGCAACTCAAAGGTATGCTGATCAATCATTTCAAGCGCCTTACCGCCGCCTCGCGCGACACAGGTAAGCGGATCTTCCGCCACAATCACGGGTAAGCCTGTTTCTTCAGCAATCAACTTATCAAGATCGCGTAACAAAGCCCCACCGCCAGTTAGCACCAAACCACGCTCAGCGATGTCAGAGGCAAGCTCTGGCGGAGACTGCTCAAGTGCGCTCTTCACCGCCGCCACAATAGAGGCAAGCGTTTCCTGCAGCGCCTCTAGAATCTCGTGGGAATTAAGTGTAAAGCTCCGCGGAATACCCTCAGCTAAGTTACGACCGCGCACATCGATCTCGCGCAGTTCGCCGCCGGGGTAAGCGCAACCAATCTCTTCTTTGATGCGCTCAGCAGTGGCTTCGCCAATTAGACTTCCGTAGTGACGGCGCACGTACGCAGTGATTGCTTCATCGAAACGGTCACCACCGACGCGAATAGACTCTGAATAAACCACGCCATTAAGCGAGATAATGGCAATTTCAGTGGTACCACCACCGATATCCACCACCATCGAGCCTTGAGCCTCTTCTACCGGAAGCCCAGCACCAATGGCCGCTGCCATTGGCTCTTCAATCAGAAACACTTCACGAGCGCCAGCGCCTTCCGCTGATTCGCGGATTGCACGTCGTTCCACTTGGGTGGACATACACGGCACACAGACCAGAACCCGAGGGCTTGGTGTGAGGAAAGTGCTCTGATGGACTTTACGGATAAAGTGCTGAAGCATCTGCTCGGTAACGGTAAAGTCGGCGATAACGCCATCTTTCATCGGGCGGATGGCGGTAATGTTGCCTGGCGTGCGGCCAAGCATACGTTTGGCATCGGTGCCTACCGACGCCACGCTGCGCATATTGCCAGACTGGCGGATGGCAACCACGGACGGCTCATCGAGAACGATGCCACGACCGCGTACATAAATCAGTGTGTTGGCCGTACCCAAGTCGATCGATAGATCGCTGGAAAACAGCCCCCTCAGACGTTTGAACATGGATGTTGTTACCTAGTGCAGACCGGGAACCCTGTGCGGATGCAAACGGTATCACCGCAACCCCTTGGCAGCAAGCGCGAGTCTCGCCTAACACTGCCCGCAAGGGCCAATATGTGGTACCTTTTGCGGCTATTTTCTACGTCTGCAACACAAGACGAATTTAAGATGACCGTATGTATACCGCTGAACGCGGAATATGTTCCATCACATTTGCGAGGAAATCTCGATCATGGCGCTTGAAGACTCTCATGTGCGCCGGGCCGCGCACTTGGCCCGACTCGCCGTTAGCGATGACCAAGCCAGTGGCTTTGTGGACGACCTAAGCCGCATCCTGGACATGGTCGATCAACTGCAAAGCGTTGATACAGAAGGTGTTGTGCCGCTTGCACACCCGCTGGATGCCACCCAGCGCCTGCGTGCTGACGAGGTAACGGAAACCAACCAGCGCGATAACTTCCAACGCTGCGCCCCCGCGGTGGAAGAAGGCCTCTACCTTGTACCGCGCGTCGTGGAATAAATAGTGGAATGAGTGGAAACCCCCGCCCGCCCAGCGGGCGGCGCTGTTTTCTCTCCGCCTCTCCTTTTCGCCCCCGAACGGAGCTTCCGGGTCATGCATGACAAAACCGTTACCCAACTGGCCGCTGCGCTTAAAAGCGGCGAGTTTTCCAGCCGCGAGCTTACCTCGCACTTTTTACAGCGCATTGAGCAAGCCGATGGGACGCTCAATAGCTTTATCACTGTGACCGCTGAGCAAGCGCTCAATCAGGCCGACGTTGCCGACCAAGCACGCGCAGCGGGCAACGCCGGAGCGCTGGCAGGCATTCCCCTGGCACTGAAAGATATTTTCTGTACCCACGGAGTGAAAACCACCTGCGGCTCAAAAATGCTCGATAACTTTATCGCGCCCTATGATGCCACCGTGGTAGAAAAACTCAGCGCGGCCGGCACCATCAGCCTGGGCAAAACCAATATGGATGAGTTCGCCATGGGCTCATCCAATGAAAACAGCTACTTCGGCGCGGTGAAAAACCCCTGGGATTTATCAGCAGTGCCCGGTGGCAGCTCAGGTGGTAGCGCCGCTGCCGTAGCAGCAGGGCTAGTACCCGCCGCCATGGGCACTGATACCGGCGGCTCTATTCGCCAACCCGCGGCATTTTGCGGCATCACAGGCCTGAAGCCTACCTACGGACGCGTCTCCCGCTACGGCATCATCGCCTACGCCTCAAGCCTTGACCAAGC
The DNA here is from genome assembly GCF_000236625.2 of Halomonas sp. GFAJ-1. Classification (NCBI taxonomy): domain Bacteria; kingdom Pseudomonadati; phylum Pseudomonadota; class Gammaproteobacteria; order Oceanospirillales; family Halomonadaceae; genus Halomonas; species Halomonas sp. GFAJ-1. Next base: position 142,222 of record NZ_AHBC01000040.1, on the reverse strand, counting down.
AGGCCCCATGGCGCGCAGTGCAGAAGATTGTGCCCATCTGCTCAACGTGATTGCCGGGCATGATGTGCGCGATTCCACTAGCGTTGCCCGCGGCGTTCCTGACTACACCGAAACCCTTAATGCACCGCTGTCAGGACTCAAAATCGGCCTGCCGAAAGAGTATTTTGGCGACGGCCTTGACCCTGAGGTTGAGAAAGCCGTCCGCGAAGCGGTGAAGGTCTATGAATCGTTAGGTGCCACGGTGAGAGAAGTTAGCTTGCCGCACACCCATTATGCGATTCCCGCTTACTACGTCATTGCTCCGGCCGAAGCGTCTTCTAATCTCTCCCGCTATGACGGTGTGCGCTTTGGCCATCGCTGCGATGCGCCGGCTGACTTGATTGACCTTTACACCCGCTCGCGGGCAGAGGGGTTTGGTGAAGAAGTTAAACGCCGCATTCTGATCGGCACCCACACGCTGTCCGAAGGCTTTTTTGACGCTTACTACACTAAAGCGCAAAAAGTACGCCGCCTAATACGCCAGGATTTCTTAGACGCTTTTGAAGATGTGGACGTACTGATGGGCCCAGCCTCGCCTACGCCTGCTTTTGATCTTGGCGCTAAAAAAGACCCAGTATCAATGTACTTGCAAGATATCTACACCATTGCCGTCAACCTTGCAGGCATTCCAGGCATTAGCGTACCCGCGGGCTTTGCGGGAGGTCGTCCTATCGGCCTACAAATTCTGGGCACCCACTTTGCCGAGGCGCAGCTGCTTAACGTGGCACATCAGTTTCAGCAAGCCACCGATTGGCACTTAAAACGTCCTGCTTTTGCCGAGGAGAACGCCTAATGCAATGGGAAACGGTGATTGGGCTTGAAGTCCATGTTCAGCTTGCAACACGCTCAAAGATATTCTCCGGCGCCTCGACTGCCTTTGGCGCAGAGCCAAATACACAGGCCTGCGCCGTTGATTTAGGCTTGCCAGGCGTCTTGCCAGTACTTAACGAGCAGGCCGTCGCCATGGCGGTGCAGTTCGGTCTTGCGGTTCATGCCGACATTCCTGAAGTGTCAGTGTTTGACCGCAAAAACTATTTTTATCCGGATTTGCCCAAAGGCTATCAAACCAGCCAGATGTATCATCCAATTGTGGGTGCCGGTGAAGTTGAGATAACCCTGGATGACGGCACCACTAAACGTATTCGCATTCACCACGCTCACCTTGAGGAAGACGCAGGCAAATCGCTGCACGAAGACTTCCACGGCATGACCGGTATTGACTTAAACCGAGCAGGCACGCCGCTGCTGGAAATAGTCTCTGAGCCAGACATGCGCAACGCGAAAGAAGCTGCGGCGTATCTCAAAGCAATCCACTCCATCGTGACCTATCTGGGCATTTCCGACGGCAACATGGCCGAAGGCTCCATGCGATGCGACGTTAACGTGTCGGTGCGCCCGAAAGGCCAGGAAGCCTTTGGCACCCGTGCGGAAATTAAAAACGTCAACTCGTTTCGTTTTGTCGAGCGGGCCATCGCTTTTGAAGTTGAGCGTCAAATCGAGCTGATCGAAGATGGCGGTAAGGTGGTACAGGAAACCCGCCTGTTTGACCCCGAACGCGATGAAACTCGCAGCATGCGTACCAAAGAAGAAGCTAACGACTACCGCTACTTCCCCTGCCCGGACCTACTCCCGGTGGTGTTAGATCAGGCGTACCTTGAGCACCTGCGAAGCCAACTGCCCGAGCTACCCGCTGACAAACGGGCGCGCTTTCAAGCCGCGCTTGGGCTATCTGCTTACGACGCAAACGTACTCTCTGCCAGCCGTGAAATGGCTGAGTTTTTTGAGGAAGTACACCGGGTATGCGGCGATGCTAAGCAGGCCGCTAACTGGGTGCAAGGCGAGCTGTCAGGCGCGCTAAACCGCGAAAACTTGAGCATTACTAACAGCCCAGTGTCTGCGCGCCAGCTAGGCGAACTGATCAGCCGCGTACTGGACGACACCATTAATGGCAAGGCCGCTAAAGAGGTCTTCCAGGCGCTCTGGAATGGTCAGGGTGAGTCGGCCGATGAGGTCATCGAAACCAAAGGCCTTAAGCAGGTGACTGACAGCGGGGCCATTGAAGCGATGATCGACCAAGTGATCGCTGAAAGCCCGGCCCAAGTGGCCCAATACCGTGATTCTGAGCCAGAAAAACGCGGCAAGATGATTGGCTATTTTGTGGGGCAGGTAATGAAAGCCTCTCGGGGCACCGCTAACCCACAGCAGGTAAACGGCTTGCTCAAAGAGAAACTGGATGCGCTGTTGTAAAAAACCGAGTGCAACGGTCTAAAGCACCCTTAATATTGACGTATATTGTATGGATCCTAGCGGCTGCCTTGGCAGCCGCTTTTTTGTATCGCTATAACAACTCACCAGGCTGAGTAAAACGGGTTAATCGCGCGCAGCCTGCGGCCCAAACGTCAGCGTCCAGCTCCGCGATTGCCGCAGTAGGAAACCCTACCCCTTGGCTAGCGGCCCCTTCTACTAAAAGCCCCGTCAAATCGCCCGCTAGCGGCATATGACTGACCAACATAATCGCGTCACCTTCAGGCTGACTCAGCAGCCAATCACTCACAGCAGCAGGCGAATCATCCGGCGTAATAAAGTCCAGGGTATGAAGCGCCACACCTAAGGCATCGCTAAAGCGCTGGGCCGTTTGCTGGGCACGCACATAAGGGCTTGCATACAGTATGGGTTGCGCTAATTCGCCCTGCTCAATTCGCGCTGCCAGCCAGCGCGCCATGCTATCGGCTTCTTGTTCGCCACGTGGCGTAAGCAACCGAGCGTGATCAGGCAAGCCAGGGGCGGCTTCCCCATGGCGCATAATCAGCAGCTGGCGCGCTCCGCTACTCATGCCAGCCTCCGCTGTTGCGGTGCGCCTGCTGAACGGCCTCGCGGGGCAAGATAAACTCCACGTCGCTGCTTTGCTCGCCCATCATCAGCGTTCCCGCCATCTCCTGAGCAGGCACGCCCTCGAACAGCACGCGGTTTAACCCCTCCGCCAGCGGCATGTAAACGCCCATTTCGCGAGCCTTTTCACACACCAGTTTAACCGTGTTCACGCCCTCTGCGACTTGCCCAAGCGCCGAGACAGCTTCTTCTAGGCTGCGCCCTTCACCCATAGCAAAGCCTACTCGGTAGTTACGAGACAAGTTAGACGAACAGGTAACAATTAAATCACCCACCCCGGCTAAGCCCAAGAACGTCATAGGGTTAGCTCCCTGGGCGACCGCAAAGCGACTCATTTCAGCCAGCGCACGGGTCATCAGCATACTGCGGGTGTTTTCGCCCATGCCGAGCGCTGCCGCCATACCAGCGGCAATGGCGTAAATGTTTTTGAGCGCGCCGCCCAGCTCAACACCGTGGCGGTCATTGCTGGCGTACACACGAAAATAGCCACAGCCTAGCGCTTGCTGCACTCGTGTGCGGGTAAGCGCGTCGGCACTGGCAATCACCGTAGCGGTTAGCTGCTTGTCAGCTATTTCAGATGCCAAATTAGGCCCTGCAATCACGCCAATATGCGTAAAGCCTGTCTCTTGCTCAAGCACTTGGCTCATCAGTAAAAAGCTGTCTTGCTCAATACCCTTGGTAGTACTGACCAAAATTTGCGTAGACGTCAGCCAAGGCTTTGCAGCCTGCACAACGCTACGAAAGGCCTTGGAAGGTATTGCAATTAATACCAACTCGGCACCTTCAAGCACGGCCTGCATATCCGTAGACGCCTGTACCACCGGGTTAATGGCGTAGTGCGGCAAATAGCGCCCGTTGCGATGCTCGTGGTTAATTTGCGTTACCAGCGCCTCATCGCGCATCCACTGGCGCACATTAGCGCCGTTATCTGCGGCAATGCTGGCCAGCGCAGTCCCAAAACTGCCGCCGCCAAGTACCGCGACATTGATCTGCTGTTCAGCCATAACGATATCCTGGTAGTTGTTCACTCGTATGCGGCATACCTTACCAAACTAAACGGCCCGCTTGGGTTTCAAGCGGGCCGTGGCAGCGTTAGCTGTTCATTAGGCAGTTAATACACTGTTGAGTCGCTTAACGTAAGCAGCTGGGTCGTCTAGCTGGCCACCTTCAGCGATAATGGCCTGATCCAGCAGAATATGGGCTAATTGACCGAACAGATCGCCTTCGGCGTTTTCCAAACGCGCCACTAGGGCATGCTCAGGGTTCAATTCTAAAATAGGCTTTACTTCCGGCATTTTTTGGCCGGCGGCTTCCATAATGCGGCGCATCTGGTAGCCCATTTCATGTTCCGGCAGAACAACGCAGGCCGGCGAGTCTATTAAGCGATGGGTAATTTTTACGTCCTGCACGCCGTCGCTTAGCGCTTCTTTAACGCGCTTCACCAAGTCTTCCTTCGCTTTAGCGGTCTCTTCCTGCGCTTTTTTCTCGGCCTCGTCTTCCACATCGCCAAGGTCTAGCTCACCTTTTGCCACATCGGCAAAGGATTTACCGTCAAACTCAGTCAGGTGGCTCATTAACCATTCATCAACGCGGTCAGAGAGGAGCAGCACCTCAATACCTTTCTTACGGAAAATCTCCAAGTGTGGGCTGTTTTTTGCCGCATTAAAGCTGTCCGCCACCACGTAGTAGATCTTCTTCTGGCCTTCCTTCATGCGCTCAACATAATCTGCCAAGGAGTGCTCTTGGGCAGCAGAGTCTGTATGGGTAGAAGCAAAGCGCAGTAGACCGGCAATTTTTTCACGGTTAGCGAAATCTTCACCCGGCCCCTCTTTCAGCACGCTACCAAAGGTATTCCAGAACGTCTGGTACTGCTCACTGTCTTTGGACAGTTTTTTGAGCATATCCAAGCCGCGCTTAGTTAATGCACCCTTAATTTTATCAACCTTGGGATCTTGCTGAAGCAGCTCGCGGGACACATTCAGCGATAGATCACGGGTATCCAGCACGCCTTTAATAAAGCGCAGGTAAAGCGGCAAGAACTGTTCGGCGTCGTCCATAATAAACACGCGCTGAACGTAGAGTTTGACGCCACGAGCGCCGTCACGCTCGAACATATCAAACGGCGCACGACCAGGTACATAGAGCAGGCTAGTGTATTCGAGCTTGCCCTCAACCTTGTTGTGGCTCCAGGTTAGCGGGTCGCTGAAGTCATGGGCAACGTGCTTGTAAAACGCTTTATATTCGTCGTCGGACACCTCACTTTTCGGGCGTGCCCAAAGCGCGGTGGCTTCATTGACGGTTTCCCAGGTAGTCACTTCACTACCTTCTATCTCGTTGCCCTCGTCGTCTTTTGCCGTTTCGATTTTCGGCATGCGCACCGGCACTTCGATGTGATCTGAATACTTACGCACTAAGCTCTGCAGGCGGTAGTCATCTGCGAACTCTTTAGCATCCTCTTTAAGATGCAGGGTAATTTCGGTGCCATGAACCTCACGCTCAATATCAGCAACCGTGAACTCACCCTCGCCTTTCGAGCGCCACTCAACCCCATCAGAGGCGGCTGTGCCCGCTTTGCGGGTGCGTACCGACACTTCATCAGCGACGATAAATCCTGAGTAAAAGCCCACACCAAATTGGCCAATTAACTTGGCGTCTTTTTGCTGCTCACCGGAAAGCTGCTTAAGAAACTCGGCAGTGCCTGAACGGGCAATGGTACCCAGGTTAGCAATCACGTCTTCACGATTCATACCAATGCCGTTGTCGCGCAAGGTAATGGTGTTAGCGTCGCTATCGTGCTCAATTTCAATACGCAGCTCACTGTCGCCTTCGTACAGCGCATCGTTGTCTAGCGCGGCGTAGCGTAATTTATCGCAGGCGTCAGCGGCGTTAGAAATAAGCTCGCGTAAGAAAATTTCCCGGTTGGAGTACAGGGAGTGAATCATCAAGTTTAGGAGCTGCTTAACTTCCGTTTGAAAGCCAAGAGTTTCTTCGTGGGTCGCAGTCGTCATGCGCTTAGCCCTCATTGTTCACGTTTTACTGGATGCTTCCGCCTACAGAAGACAGAAGCGAAAAAGATGTGAACTCAATATGGGGTTAGGCAGCGCGATTTCAAGAAGCTGAATGTGGAGAAGCATAAGTATCGACGCTGGCGTACTTCCAAGCACGGTAGTCAACGAGGCGCAGATCAATGCGGTTTAACAACCAACCTACAATTATTACATCGTCGACAAGGCCAATAATCAGCAGAAAGTCGGGAATGAGGTCGAAGGGCATGATCAAATAGGCCAGGGCAAACGCCGTCATGCCAAATGCAGACCAGGGTACCGGACGGAAATCGCCGCGCAGTACATCACGGGTCATCGGCACAAATGTCTTTAATGCACGACCAATGCGTCTAACTGCCCATACGCGGGTTTTTAGTCGACGTAATAACCACCAAGTGGATAATGGGGTCATCGCAATTGAATCCTCTAAGTGTCACGATTGTCAGAACACTGTTTACGCTTTAAGTTCACCATAGCGGCTGTTAGCCCGCTAGCCAGCAAGAGGACGTGTCATGCAGGCTTCGCCATTTCGTTCCACCCTTCGCAGCCTCTGTACGGCTGTATTGGTAGGGTTACCGGTTGTCTCTTGGGCAGCCTCTGACGCCGCTATGCGCGATGCCCTTGAAGCAGCGCGTCAGCAGCAGTGGCAGCAGGTTGATGAGCGCGCAATTGAGGGGCATATTCTTAATGGCTACGTTGAGTATCACCGCTTGCGTGGCCAGTTGCCGAATGTTTCGTCTAGCCAAATACAGCGCTTTATAGACCAGCATGCCGACTCTCCCTTATCCGAGTGGATGCGGGGTCAAGCCATCGCCAAGTACGGCCACGCAGGCCGCTTTGGCGATCTGCTAGCAGTCGCTGACGGCGAGCCCGCAGGCACCGCTCGCCAGTGCTATTACTATACGGCCCTGCTGGACAGAGAGCCTCAGCAGGCTAGAGAAGCAGGCCTTGCGCTATGGCGGGTCGGCAGCTCACAGCCTGATGCCTGTAACGCACTATTTAGCCGCCTAAGATCAGATGGAACGATTAATGCCACGGCTATTTGGGAACGAAAAATGCTTGCGTGGCAAGCGGGCGAGGAGCGTTTAAGCAGTTACCTAGGCGGGCTTCTAAGTGGCCAATGGCAAACGGCCCGCGAGACGGTTGAGTCTGTTAGCAATAACTCCCGCGCACTCACCTCAGCACCCGCCTGCCTTGGCCCTGAATGTGCCGCTACATCCGCCTTTTACAAAGCCGCCATGCAGCGCTACACGCGGGAAAATACCCCCGCTGCCTTTTCGGCTTGGCAGGAGATCGGGCCACGTTTGAGCTTAGCAGCCGCCGACCGGCAGCCGATTGAAGAAGAGCTAGCTTTTTATGCCTTAGTACGCGATGTGCCAGGCACCTTAAGTTGGATAGACAGTGTATTACCCAGCCTAGAAAGTGAGCGCGTACTGGAACTTCGGGTTCGCCGCGCCCTGGCCGAGCGTCAATGGACAGAAGTCATGCATTGGATTGCAGAAATGCCAGCCAGCCAGCAAGAGAGGAGCCGCTGGCAGTATTGGCTGGCACGGGCCAACCATCAGCTCGGTAACCACGATGCTGCCGAAGCACGCTATCGCCAGGCGGCTACTGACCGCAGCTTTTACGGCTTTGCCGCTGCTGAACGGCTTAATCAGCCTTATCAGCTCAACTTAGAACGCAATCATTTTGATGAGGCATCCAGAGAACTAACGGCGCAGCTGCCCGCCGTACAGCGTACCGAGGCGTTACTGCGTATTGGTGAAGAGGGGCTTGCCAACAGTGAGTGGCTACACGCTGTGCGCAATGGCACTCCTCAGCAGGCGCGCGCCCTTGCTGACTACGCCGCAAACCAGCAGTGGCACGCGCGCTTAGTGCAAACCACCATTGCTGCTGAGATGTGGGATGCCCTTGACTGGCGCTTCCCCCCCGCTTATCACGACAGCTTTATGCACTGGGGGCGTTTAACCGGCGTCGACCCGTTCCTATTAATGGCCATTACCCGTCGTGAAAGCGCTTATAACCCTGTTGCTCTTTCGCCAGCAGGTGCACGGGGCCTCATGCAGCTAATGCCAGGCACAGCAAGCCAGGTCAGCCGCCAGTTAGGTCTTAACGACCCAGGCCCCTATGGCGTACTAGATCCAGAACTCAATATCCGCTTGGGTAGCAATTATCTACGCGACAAAATTGAGCGCTACCAGGGCAATCGCCTAGCCGCTGCAGCCGCCTATAATGCAGGCCCCGGGCGGGTAGACCAGTGGCTGGGTAGCGGCGTGGAGTCATTTGATTTGTTCGTGGAGAGCATTCCGTTCCGAGAAACCCGCGATTATGTTCAAGCAGTCCTTAGCTACCGCGTTATTTTCGAAAGCTTAGCCAACGGCGGGAATAGCGACGGCGTATCTCTACTCAGTGAGAATGAGAAAGCCGTACACTATGACCGGGCCCTCCTCGTTCGCCGCTAATCACTTAACGGACTTAATTGCTTGAGCTAGCGCCCGGTTATACCGGGCGCTGCTCTAGGGCTAAGCGCACACCAAACATTATCAACACAGCCCCAGTGGCTGCATTTAATGTTTGCGCAAAACGAGCGCTGGCCAGCCATTTACTTGCCCCACCTACCATTAACACAACGCTAATTTGCCAAATATTGGCAATCACAAAATGAACACCGGCTAGCCACAGCGACTTTAATAAAGCAGGGTCTGTTGGCGCGATAAACTGTGGCAAAAAAGCCATATAGAACACGACCGTTTTGGGGTTAAGTACGTTAGAGAGCAACCCTTCTTTAACCGGTTGCCAGATAGATACTGGCGATGCGGTTTGCAAAACACTTTGGACGGGCAATGCGGTACCTCGGCGAGCCGCCAGCAGGCTAGCCACACCAAGCCAAATCAAGTAAGCCGCCCCGGCAAGCTTAAGCAGATGAAAAGCCCATGCTGACTGCAGCAGAATTAAAGAGATACCCAGCGCTGAAATAGTGGCATGCACAAATAGCCCGCAACAAATAGCGATACTCGTTACTACGCCATCTCGAACGCCACCGCGAGCGGTATTACGTATTACCAGCAGAGTATCCACTCCAGGACTTATTGAAAGCAGCGTAATCGCAATCAAAAAAGAAATAAATTGCCCATCTAAAAAGGTGATTTGCACCATCATATAAGCCCAATAGGTTAAAAAGCGTTGCTCATTCGTCGCTGGACGCGCTGTTTTTTTGCTTCTAAAGTGATTTTGGCGAGCACACAATCACCCTGCTCGTTACTTCACTAAGCATGTTAAGGATATGAACAATGGCAACTGGCACTGTCAAGTGGTTTAACGACACCAAAGGTTATGGCTTCATCGCACCTGATGACGGTGGCGATGATCTATTCGCACACTTTTCTGAAATCCAAGCGGAGGGTTTTAAGACCCTGCCTGATGGTCAAAAGGTTAGCTTTGACGTCACCCAGGGTAAAAAAGGCCTTCAGGCATCAAACATCCGCCTAGCCTAGCCATTAACAATTGGCGACGGTGGAGTGACCAACAACACCCCGTCTTAAAGCAGTCAAAACAGCGCCAACTACGCATATCCCTAAGGCCCGAAGTGCGGGCCTTTTTTGTGGGTAAACTCACGCGTGAGGGCTTATTGAGTGGCGTTTAAGCTCTCAAGCTCTACCTCTGTATCATCAGCGTTTTCTTCTGTGTCCGCTTCTTCTGAGCCATCTTCTTGGCTATTAGCCCCCTCTGAACTATCCATTTCAGAACTGTAAGGTTCTAAGCCATCGATACCTGCACCATTGGTACGTTCCCGTTCAATCTCTTCAAACTGCTCGTTTAATCGCTGCTGAGCTTCTTCAAAACGACGCTCAGTATCTTCGATTAGCGCATCAACATCGGTAGCTTCCAGGTCATCCTCTAAACGAGGGCTCTCTGGCAAACTGCTCTCCGTTTCCCAGCTTGAGGAAAAATCGTCACTCTCCATCGGCTCCAGAGCAGTGGACTGCTGCTCTACTTCCTGGAACTGTTGCTCCAAGCGGCGCTGGGCCTCTTCAAAACGGCGCTCTGTTTCAGCAATAACATCATCGACATCTGAACGTGTTGTTTCCCCAGGCATTGCGCTTGCTTCATCTAATGCATCTTCTGGGTCTGCAGCTAAGGTGTCTTCTCCAGCCTGTATCTCTTCAGCGCCTTGGGGCTGCTCTTCATCCAACTCATCTTCGCCTTCAGCGCGTAACGCTTCGGCCTGCTCAAGCTCTTCAGCGGCTTGACGCGCTTCTACATCATCCTCAATTTCTTCAGGATCGGGCATTTCTGCGGCATTCTCTGCTGCTGCAGGCGCATCCTCTTGTTGAACCACCTCATCATCCGATACTGATGATGCACTCTCTTCAGGGGCGACAGTAGGCTCTTCCTGGCTTTCACCACAGGCACTTAGCAGCAGTGCTAGGGCAGCAAGCGCAGGTATCCATAAACGATTTACCATCGAACCATTCTCCTCAGGTGGCTATATTTTAAAATTGTAGCAGCCGCTAAAAATAGCAGCCGCCTTTAGCATCGATCATTCGCTGCCAATAGCGGGCACTCATCAGGTAGCAGCACCTTCAATGCCAGTGGCACAATCTCAACGCAGAATCGGTCATAATGCCGCGCTTCTCCATCCAGCGTTAACGGCCAGGGAGGATCATCTTGTTGGGTGGTCACCGTTAGCTGGCTGACGGTGAAGTAGCTCACATAGCGACCCTCTTTAGGGAACTGCTGCAACTCGCTGATTAACGTTGGCAGTTCTAAAACAGAAGTGAAATCCTTAACCACCAGCACATCTAAGCGGCCGTCATCTAACTTGGCGCTGGGGGCTAATACTTGTCCTCCACCCGACTGGCGCCCGTTACCTAGTGCTAATAGCAGTAATTCAGCACTGCGCTCCTCATCGCCCCAGTGCAGCGTGCCGCGATAGCTTTGGTGCCGCCATGCCTTCAGTGCGCCCATCAACGAATAAGCCCCCCCACCCAGCATGCGCTTTAGCGTTTTAGGGGTGGATGAGGTAATTTCAGCTCCGAAGCCACCTGTCGTCATGTTGACATAGTAGCTGGTGAACTCCTCGCCTTGCGCTTCTGCTGTTACGCGCACCACGTCAATGGGCGACGCTGAAAGCGTCAACGCCGCGGCTAATGCAGGCCCTGGCTCCAGTGGCAACCCAACACATGTAGCGAAATCGTTGGCGCTGCCAAGGGGCACAATACCCATTGCAGGACGCTGATCATGCGCTAGCTGCATCAAGCCATTAACCACTTCGCTGACAGTTCCATCGCCACCGCAGGCAACCACACAGGTTGCCCCCAGTTCAACCGCTTGAGCAGCAAATGTAGCCGCGTCTCCCCCCTCCCAGGTTGAACGAACGATAATCTGCTTGCCTGCCTCTCTTTGCTCTTCAACGGCTTCGCGAAGTTCCGGATTACCGGCAGACTTACCATTAATAATGAGTAAATAACGTTGCTGTGAATCGTCCACCTAGGTTTTCCCTTTCCATGGTTAATTCGCCAGCACCTATCAGGCCAGCGCTTTCTCGACCACCTCAAACACATTTGATGATAGCGGCTCGCGCTTAATGCGCTCAAGCTGCTCACGCATCAACTGCTGGCGCACGTCATCAAAACGCTGCCAGCGAGTTAACGGCGTAATCAGTCGCGCGGCTATTTCAGGATTTATCCGGTTAAGCTCAATCACCACATCCGCTAGCAAAGCGTAGCCTTTGCCGTCTAGGCGATGGAAATTGACTCTATTCTGAGCAAAGGCCCCTATCAACGCACGCACCTTATTAGGGTTTTTAATTGAAAACGCCGGGTGCTGCATTAAATACTCGACTCGTTCCAGAACATCTGGCTGCGGCCGCGATACCTGAATCGTGAACCATTGATCCATAACAAGCGGATCATGCGCCCACTTCTGCCCAAATGCTTTAAGCGCTGGGGAGGCAAGGTCATCGCGGTCGCTATGCACCAGCAGCGTTAACGCATGACGCACATCGGTCATATTATGATCCGCAGCAAATTGCGCTTCACACAGTGCCAGCCCCTGATCATCCTCAATCGACATTAAATACGTCAGCGCTACATTTTTAAGGCCCCGCTGAGCAATTTGCTCTGGCGACGGGGCGTAGCGTTCTTCACTTACGTTGTCATTGTAGATAGTGAGAAATTCATCGCGTAGCGCCATCGCTAGCGATTGGCGCACGAACTCGCGGGCAGCGTGAATCGCATCAACATCAATAATAGGCTGCTGCTCAGCAATGTATGCCTCTGAGGGAAGTGTCAGCATTTCAGCCAGCACGGCTTTGTCGCTCATTTGCCCCGTTAACAGCGTTCTAAACGCCTCAACGACACGTCCATCCATGACTTTTTCGACGCCGTTACGATGAGCGGCAATTAGATCATCCAGCGCCAGCATGGCCAAACGCTGCCCTGCATCCCAACGGTTAAAGCCATCGCTATCGTGGGTAAGCAGGAAGGCTAGGTCTTCACGGGAGTATGGAAAGTGCAGTTTTACGGGTGCCGAAAAATCGCGCAACAATGAAGGAACCGGCGCTTCTGCCACATCGGTAAATACAAATGTTTGCTCATCTTCACGCAGGTGAATAACTGCGTCTTTACCTAGCTTCTCGCCTTCCAGGGTCAGCATTAGGTCTTGCCCTGACTTGGTACCCACCAAGCCCATCCGCACAGGAATATGCAGCGGCAGCTTATCAAACTGGCCCGGGGTTGAGGGCGTGCGCTGGCGTAGCGTGAGGTGATACTCGCCATGGGCATAGTCATACTCGCCATGGGCATCAATTTCCGGCGTGCCTGCCTGGGCGTACCAACGCATAAATTGGCCTAAATCAGCGCCTGAGACTTCCGCCATGCAGCCAACGAAATCTTCAATAGTGACCGCTTGGCCATCGAAGCGCTCAAAATAGAGATCAGAGCCGCGACGGAACGCTTCCCAGCCCAATAGATTACGCAGCATACGCACCACTTCTGCACCCTTTTCATAAATCGTCAGGGTGTAGAAGTTGGTGATTTCAATGAAGTGGTCGGGGCGGATCGGGTGTGCCGTTGGCCCGGCGTCTTCAGCAAACTGCGCTGTACGGAAAAATGATACGTCTTGAATGCGTTTAACGGGTGCTGAATTGGTATCCGCTGAAAAGCATTGGTCGCGAAAAACCGTAAAACCTTCTTTCAATGACAGCTGGAACCAGTCACGGCACGTAACCCGATTACCCGACCAGTTATGAAAATATTCATGGGCAACAATACCCTCAACATTTTGATAAGCTGAATCTGTTGCAGTGTTAGGGTGCGTAAGTACCGCTGCGGAGTTGAAGATATTAAGCCCTTTGTTCTCCATGGCCCCCATGTTGAAGTCGTTTACTGCCACAATCATAAATAGATCTAGGTCGTATTCACGGCCATAGGTCTGCTCATCCCAGGTCATGGCACGCTTAAGCGATGCCATAGCATGCTCTGTTTTATCGAGATTATCCTGCTCTACCCAAAGCTGAAGCGTCACGTCACGCCCACTCATGGTCGTAAAGTGATCTTCAACTTTACGCAGGTCACCGGCTACCAACGCAAATAAATAGCACGGCTTAGGGTGCGGGTCTTCCCAGGTCACAAAGTGACGGCCGCCATCCACTGTACCTTGATCAACGGGATTGCCGTTGGCTAAAAGCACTGGCTCGCTCGTAGCGTCGCCAATCACGGTGACCTTAAAGGTCGCCATCACATCGGGACGGTCAGGATAGAAAGTAATCCGCCGAAAGCCCTCTGCTTCGCATTGGGTGCAGTACATACCGTTGGACTGGTAGAGCCCTTCTAACGCGGTGTTACTGCTAGGCGCAATTTCCACTTCGCTTTCCAAGCTAAACGTTGCGGGTACGCGCTCAATACGTAGCGTGTCGGTATCACGCTGGTAATCTGTATCGGTGAGAGGTTTGCCATCAATAGCGAGCTTAACTAGTGTTAAGTGTTCGCCATTTAGCACCAGAGGAGCATCAGCACTTGCCTCAGCGTGGCGCTCAATCATTAATCGCGCTTTAACGCGAGTCGCGGCGGGGTCAAGATCAAACGTCAGCTCGGTATGGGTAACGTGGTAGGCGGGCGGCTGATAGTCGCTTAAGTAAACCGGCTGCGGATCAGACATAGTGCGTGACTCCTGTAAGCTTTTAAGTGGGAGGATAGCGCCGCATCGGGCGCTATCGCATCAAATGAGTAGCGTGCAGATTAATCGCGGAAGTTATCAAACTGCAGCGGCAACTCAGGACCTTCTTCGCCACGCAGCAGCGCCATCACGTTTTGCAAGTCGTCGCGCTTTTTACCCGTCACACGTACTTTTTCGCCCTGGATCTGAGCCTGTACTTTTAATTTGCTAGCTTTGATGCGCTTCACCACATCTTTGGCTTCTGCCGGGTCAAGCCCTTGCTTAAGCACCACTTCCTGGCGTGCTTTAACGCCCGAAAGCAGCGCGTCTTGAATATCCATGCAACGGGCGTCAATACCACGGGCAATCAAACGGTTGCGCAGCACTTCAATCATCTGTTTGAGCTGAAAATCGACTTCCGCTTCCAGCTGAACTTTCTCGCCTTCCAGAGTAAAGCTTGCATCGACCCCTTTAAAATCAAAACGGGTTTGGACTTCGCGATTTGCTTGGTCAACGGCGTTAGATGCTTCGTGCTGATCAAATTCGGACACAATATCAAATGAGGGCATGGCGTAATTCCTGACAAGACATGACCCACTATTCTAGAGCAGCAAGCCCCTGCCCGGCTAATCCTCTTCCTAAACAGCGAGATTTTTAGTTAGGCAAACACTTATCCAAGCAACAAGCAATTTTATACAAACCTTATGCGCAATGGTGTTAATTCCTTAAAGATCGCTTACCCTAACCAACGTCAAGCTAACCAAGCACCCAGGAGCCACCATGAGTGATCGCGATGCACGCCACAAGGCGTCCATGGAAAAACTGAAAGCCCGCGTAGATGAAAAAGTGGCCAATGCCACTGAGCAGCGTGGGCTGCTGCTGGTAAATACTGGCAACGGCAAAGGCAAAACAACGGCTGCCTGGGGCACCGTTACCCGGGCGCTAGGGTACGGCTATAAAGTAGGTGTGGTGCAGTTCATTAAAGGCCAGTGGGAGTGCGGTGAGCGCAACCGTTTGGAGGAAGACCCAAATTTAAGCGTTGAAATTATGGCCACTGGCTTTACTTGGGATACCCAAAACCGAGAGGCTGACACCCAGGCTTGCCAAGCGGTATGGCAAGAGGCGGAGAAAATGCTCGCCGACCCTGACACCTACTTAGTTGTGCTAGATGAAATTACCTATATGCTGAAGTTCGGATATTTAGATATTGCCACCGTTAAGCAGGCGCTCATCAATCGTCCTGCGGAACAGACTGTGATTATGACTGGGCGTAATGCCCACCGTGAGCTGGTGGCCATGGCAGACACAGTGACTGAAATGCAGGAAGTGCGTCATGCCTTCAATAACGGCCTACAGGCACGCCGCGGTATCGATTTCTAACGTTCTGTGCCGCTAAAAAAAGGAAGGGGCGATCAAATCGCCCCTTCCTTTGCTTACGCAGCTTAACGCGACTTACTTTATGCTGCTAAATCACAACGTATTCTTAGTCGTGAAATGGGTTACGCAGCACAATAGTTTCGACACGATCAGGTCCAGTGGAAATAATGTCAATGCTGGTGCCTACCTGCTCTTCTAAGAAGCTGATATACGCACGAGCGTTAGCAGGCAAATCCTCTACGCGTTTAGCGCCCAGCGTAGACTCTTTCCAGCCTGGTAGGTCATGGTAAAGCGGCTCGATTGCCTCGTAGCCTTCCGAATCAACCGGATTATCCAGCACTTCACCATCTTTACTACGATAGCCAACGCACACGCGGATATTTTCCAAGCCGTCCAGTACATCAAGCTTAGTTAAACAGATACCTGATACCGAGTTGATTTGCACCGCGTGACGCAGCGCTACGGCGTCAAACCAGCCACAGCGACGCGGGCGGCCAGTGGTGGCACCGAACTCATGCCCACGCTCGGCCAGGTGGCGTCCGTCAACGTCAAATAACTCGGTAGGGAACGGACCGGAACCAACGCGGGTGGTGTACGCCTTAGTGATACCCAGCACGTAATCCAGGTATAGCGGGCCAACGCCTGATCCGGTTGCCGTACCACCTGCGGTGGTGTTGGAACTGGTTACGTAGGGATAGGTGCCGTGGTCGATATCCAGCAGCGAGCCCTGGGCGCCTTCAAACAGAATATTATCACCCGCTTTACGAAGGTCATGCACCATGCTGACCGTATCGGTCACCATCGGGCGAAGCTCTTCAGCCATTTGCATGGCGCTGTCCAATACTTCCTGGAAGTCTACCGCCTCTTCACCGTGGTAGTTCACCAGGACGAAGTTGTGGTAATCCAGCACTTCGCCAAGCTTGGAAGCAAAACGTTCGCGGTGAAGCATATCGCCCAAACGCAGGCCACGGCGCGCCACTTTATCCTCATAGGCAGGGCCAATGCCACGCCCGGTAGTGCCAATTTTGGCCACGCCGCGGGCTTTTTCACGCGCTTGGTCCAAGCGAACGTGATAAGGCAGAATTAGCGGACAGGCAGGCGAAAGGCGCAGGCGCTCACGCACCGGCACACCTTTGGCTTCCAATTCGCGAATCTCTTTGATGAGCGCTTCGGGCGATAGCACCACACCGTTGCCAATTACGCAGGTTTTGCCGGGACGCAACACGCCTGAGGGAATCAGGTGAAGAACTGTTTTTTCACCGTCAATCACCAGCGTGTGACCAGCATTATGGCCGCCTTGGAAGCGAACAACCGCTGAGGCTGACTCGGTAAGCAGGTCGACAATTTTACCTTTACCTTCATCGCCCCACTGGGTACCCAGGACTACGACATTCTTACCCATTATGCACTCGTCTCTTGTGTCAGGGCCGTTGTCTGCCAACGGCCATCAATAAACTCAAGACGGCGGTCACAACTGTGCTCCGCCGGCCCAGTACGCTGCCCAGGCAGCGCTTGAATAACGCGTTCACCCTGCTCGCGTAGCGCAGCAATGGCCGTGTTAAGCGACTCCTCTTCTTGGGCAGGCGCCCAAACAGCCCCACCGCTAGGTGATGCTAACGACAACGATGCCAGCTGTTTTAAATCCATTGAAAAGCCAGTCGCTGGTCGCGCTCTACCAAAGGCACGGCCCGTATCGTCGTAGCGTCCGCCTTTTGCAAGCGCATGTCCATAGCCTGGTACATAAGCCGCAAACATCATACCCGTGTGGTATTGATAGCCGCGCAACTCTGCTAGATCAAAATAGAGCGATACATCAAAACGTGCCAACACTCCTTTATAGAGCGCCTCTAACTGATCAAGCGCTGCGGTCACTGAGGCAGGCGCACCAGCAAAACGCTCGCGGGCCTCGCCCAGCACGCTTGCATCGCCATGCAGTTCGCCCAGCGCCATTAGCATATCGGCCAGCACGGGGTCACTAACACTAGCACTGACCTGCTCAGCCAACTGCCCGGGCGACTTTAACGCCAGCGCTGCAAACAGCCCTCGCTCTTGCTCATCGCTCAACGCAGCTGCTTCTACCAGACTCCGGTAGATGCCAATATGGCCTAGCGCTAAGTGGACCTCTTCAGCCCCAGCGGCTTTTAGGCTAGACAGCGCCAAATGAATAATTTCGCCGTCAGCCTCCAAGCCTGCATGACCGAACAGCTCAACGCCTACTTGAACCGGGCTACGCCCGCCTTGGTGCTGGTCAGCTTTGGCACGTAGCACATTAGTGCAGTAGCACAGACGCACCGGCCCTTGACGCTTTAGCGAATGAGCGTCCATACGCGCTACCTGTGGGGTAACATCAGCAGACGCCCCCATCATGCGGCCGGTTAATTGATCTGTCAGCTTAAACGTCTGGAGATCTAAATCGGTGCCGGTACCGGTGAGCAAAGAGTCCAAAAACTCCACCGGCGGCGGCATTACTTGGTCGTAGCCCCAGCAATGGTAGAGATCAAGCAGCGCACGGCGCAGCTCTTCCATGCGGCTTGCCTGAGGCGGCAGCACCTCATCCATGCCGTCGGGCAGTAGCCAGCGGTCAGCGATGGTCATGTGAACAATCCTGCGAGACGATGAAGGCCCTTCTACCCAGCCCCTCTGCTACGCGTTAGATGCGCATCCAGGAGAGCATTAGTGAAACGAGGGCCACAAAAAAACCGGGCGACGCCCGGTCAATAAAGTCTATCACGTTTGTGCGCCAGATGAACCCCAGCAGTCATGCATCATGCCTGCTGGGGTTCCGGCAGCAAACTTACTCGCCGGTGTTGGGCGCTGCGCTGCGCAGGTAGCGGAAGAAATCGCTATCTGGCTCAAGCACCAGCAAGTTGTTATCGCCCGCGAAGCTTTCACGATAAGCGTTCAAGCTACGCCAGAAAGCGAAGAACTCCTGATCCTGGCTATACGCCTGGGAGAAGATAGCGGCCGCTTCGGCATCACCCTCACCACGCAGCGTTTCAGAACGCTCGTTAGCTTGGGCTAGCAGTACCTGACGACGGCGATCCGCATTGGCGCGAATCCGCTCGGCCTCTTCTTGACCCTGAGCACGCCACTCACGGGCTTCACGCTCACGCTCAGAGCGCATCCGCTCAAATACCGCCGCCGAAACATCTTGCGGGAGGTCAATACGCTTGATACGGATATCACGTATCGCCACACCCAGTTCTTCACGCATTAGCTCGTCGAGTTCAGATGTTGGCCCTGTCATCAGGTCATCACGACGTTCTGCAATGATTTCCTGCAAGTTAAGTCGACCAAACTCGTTACGTAGGCTCTCGTCGACACGCGGCTGAATCAGGCGAATAGCCATCAACTCATCGCCCGCAGTCGCTTCGTAGTAACGTGTCGGGTTGATTACCTGCCATTTTACGTAGGAATCAACGATGACAGCTTTCTGCTCAAGGGTCAGGTAACGACTTGTGTCGGTATCCAACGTAAGCAGACGGGTATCAAACTTACGGATTGTTTGAGCAATCGGTATTTTGGTGTGCAGACCCGGCTGGATATTCTCTTCAATAACCTCACCAAAACGGAGCTTAACAGCACGTTCGGTTTCATCCACCACATACAGGCTGTTACTGGCCAACCATGCCACGGCGGCAAGGCCACCTACGATTAGCAGGGATCGATTATTAATCATTTAGCGGCCCTCCCTGCGAATGGAGCTATTACCTGAGGACGACGAACTACCTTGACCACTGCGCAGAGAATCTAATACGCGCGGATCAATCGCCTCACTGCTATTACTGCTGCTGTTACTACTGCTAGAGCTACCGCCACTTGAACCGCCTCTCATTTGATCTAAGGGCAGATACATCAGTGGTGCATTTTCACTAATATCTAGCAAGACCTTAGGTGTGTTACCGAAGACCTCTTCAATAGCATCCAGGTACATACGCTCGCGCATAATCGCGGGCGAATTTTGATACTCGGTTAACAGCGCATTAAAGCGGTTAGCCTGACCCTGTGCTTCAGCAACTACCGACTCGCGATAACCCTGCCCCTGCTCTACCACACGCTGCGCCTGACCCTGTGCAGCTGGAATAATAGCGTTGGCATACGCCATACCTTCGTTAATCGTACGCTGACGATCTTCACGAGCACGAATAACGTCATCAAAGGCATCAATAACCGGTTCGGGCGCTGAGGTTGACTCAATGTTGATGGTTTGTAGACGAATACCTGCTCCATAGGCGTCTAGGTAAGACTGAAGACGGCTTGCCACCGAGCTACCTAGAATTTCACGACCCGATGTCAAAATATCAATCATGTCGGTGCCACCCACTACGTGACGCAGTGCGGAGTCCAGAGCATTCTCGATAGAAAGCCCTGGATCTCGAACGTTAAGTACGAAATCACGCGGGTTAGCCACTTGGTACTGAGCGGAAATTTCCACTTCGACGATGTTCTCATCGCGGGTAAGCATTGATTGGGTTTGCGATACTGAACGCACCCGCGTCACGTTCACCATGCGCACATCATCAATAAGCGGTGGGTTCCATTGTAAGCCAGGGTCGACAATGCCCTGGTATTCACCAAAGCGTAGCACGACACCGCGTTCCGATTGGTCAACCAAATAGAAGCCTGACGCAGCCCAGATAGCCAAGGCAACAATAACCAGCAGACCGGGTAGGGCCAAGGAGTTGCGGGGCTTACCACCATCCCCTTTACCACTCCCTTTACCACCACCCCCTTTTTTGCCACCGCCTAACATACCGTTAAGCTTGTCTTGGAATTTCTTTAGCGCTTCGTCAAGGTCGGGAGGCCCTTGATTATTGCCGCCGTTGTTACCTCCGTTATTGCCACCATTATTACCGCCGTTGCCACCACGATCTCCGCCGCTGTTATTACCGCGTCGGCCACCGCTGCTCCAGGGGTCGTGCTGGTTACCACCACCAGGCTCGTTCCAGGCCATACTTCGTCTCCACTAAGGTGTTCACCTACACGCGGCCTTGTTCAGAAAGGGCCGTCGTGCTTTTTAATATTATTGCTATATCAATCTTGTACCATTTTTCTACAAACAAGTAGATAAAAACTGAAAGCAGGCGTGTTGCTAGGGCCTACTATCAGCGTCAAAAGCTACCATTCATCAGTTTCGCGCAGCGCTTGCGGTAAATAGGTATTAGCGCGCTCGCCTAGCTGGGCCATTAGCTGATTAAAGTCTCGCCTTGGCAAACGCACATCTAATACTGAGTGCCCATGCTCGTCAAAAGACTCTTCCCGTACAGCGTTTAATTCATGCAGTCCCGCTCTTAATTTGCCCTGCTCAGGCGAAAGCGTCAGCGAAAAGCCGATAACATCATTTGCCAGGCGCTCGGTTAGCGCTTCATGTAGCAATTCTAACCCTTGACCTTGCTGAGCAGACAGCCAAACAACTTCAGGTGAACCGTGGCCATCGCGCTCGATGCGTGGCGCACTATCCAACCTATCAATTTTATTCATGACCTTAAGAACAGGCACACTGTCGGCGCCTATTTCTTCTAGAACGCGATTCACTTGCTCTACGTTCAAGTCTCTGTCTGGGTCAGCCGCATCAATCACATGCACCAACAGCGATGCTTCGGCCGCCTCTTGCAAGGTGGCACGAAACGCCTCGACCAACTTATGGGGAAGATGACGAATAAAGCCTACCGTATCGGCCAACACAACGGGACCAACATCTTCAATTTCAAGGCGCCTAAGCGTTGGATCGAGCGTCGCGAATAGTTGGTCAGCCGCGTATACCTCAGCGTTCGTCAACGCATTAAACAACGTTGACTTACCCGCGTTGGTATAGCCTACCAGCGATACACTGTGGATTTCTGCCCGCGAGCGAGCGCGACGGTTCTGCTCGCGCTGGCTGCGCACTTTATCCAGTCGCTTATGGATCGATTTAATGCGAACACGCAACAAGCGACGGTCGGTTTCAAGCTGAGTTTCACCAGGGCCACGGAGGCCAATACCGCCTTTCTGGCGCTCAAGGTGAGTCCACCCGCGAATAAGGCGCGTAGACATGTATTCAAGCTGGGCAAGCTCTACTTGCAGTTTGCCTTCGTGAGTTCTTGCCCGCTGCGCGAAGATATCAAGTATCAAGCCAGTACGGTCAAGCACACGACACTTAAGCTCACGCTCAAGATTGCGCTCTTGGGAAGGTTTTAACGTGTGGTTGAAGATCACCAGTTCGGCTTCGTGAGCAGCGAGCATTGCCCGCAGCTCCTCCAACTTACCTGTCCCTATGAACGTACGGGAATCAGGACGCTGGCGGCTAGCTGTGAGCAATGTCGCGGGCTCTGCACCAGCAGAGCGCACGAGTTCCAAGAACTCACCCGGGTCTTCACGTGCTTGTTCATCATGGAAGTCAACGTGAACAAGTACTGCCGTTTCACCGGCATCTGGGCGTTCAAAAAACAATCAATACCTCATAGACTCTCTTGCTATCCAGCGGGCTTAGATGTCCGCGTCAGGCGCGGCTGGATCTTGTGCTGGCAAGCGCACATTGCGCGAGGGCACTACCGTAGAAATAGCATGTTTATAAACCATCTGACTGACGGTATTACGCAACAAGATGACAAACTGGTCAAACGATTCAATCTGGCCTTGCAGCTTAATGCCGTTTACCAGGAAGATAGAGACCGGAATGCGCTCCTTGCGCAAAATATTCAGGTACGGGTCTTGAAGGGACTGCCCTTTGGACATGTTGCTCTCCCTAAAACTGTCGTTGGGGTTGGTTATTAATGGCGTGCCCTACTGGTGCTACGCCGCAATCTTGTTGCCCGAAAGGCCTGGTCAACCGGCCACTCGAAAACACTTGCTTACGAACTGACTATCTTACGCTAAGGACTGCTTTCACGCACGAATTTCAGCACCTTATCCAAAGCGTCTGGCTGCTGCGAATCTACCCATGTAAGCGATGGCCAACTTCTTAACCACGTTAACTGTCGCTTAGCAAGCTGGCGGGTGGCAATAATTCCGCGCTCTAACAACGCTGCTTGGTCATACTCGCCGTCTAAATATTCCCACACCTGTCGATAGCCAACGCTTTTCATAGCGGGCAAATTAAGATGAAACTCGCTGCGCTTTCTGAGGGCAGCCACCTCATCTATCAAGCCCTCTTCCAGCATTGTTTTAAAACGTCGGGCAATTCTGCTGTGTAAAACAGAGCGATCATTAGGCGCTAAAGCTATCGACAGCACCCGCCAAGGAAAGGTTTCCGGCTCCTGCTCTGCCCATAGCACACTCATTGGCCTTCCGCTGGCGTAGTACACCTCTAACGCACGCATTAAGCGCTGCGGATCATTGGGATGTATGCGCGCAGCCGAAGCGGGATCCACCTTCATAAGCGAGCGGTGCAGCCCTTCAAGCCCCTCTGCTTGGCGTTGAGCCTCTAAGCGCTGACGAATGGAAGCATCGGCGGCAGGTAAATTAGCCACGCCTTCAACCAAGCGTTTGTAGTACAGCATGGTACCGCCTACCAGAAGGGGAACCTTACCTGCCGCGCTAATTTGCCGCATCTCTTGCAGCGCATCTTCACGGAAATCCGCCGCGGAATAGGGCTGAGCGGGGTCACGAATATCAATTAAACGGTGCGGCGCCCGGGCAAGTTCTGCGGCATTAGGTTTCGCACTGCCAATATCCATGCCCCGATACACCATGGCTGAGTCGACGCTGATTATTTCGTGCCCTAATTTTTCATGCAATGCGATGGCGGTATCTGTTTTTCCGGCCGCCGTAGGCCCCATTAAAAAAATAGCCAAGGGGCGTGTATCCGCCATTAGCTCGCTGCCCTCCATTTAAATACCACCCCTTTTTTCATTGACCACGCAGAAACAGCCGATCGAGCGCTTTCATGCTCATTTGCGTCCAGGTCGGGCGGCCATGGTTACACTGGTCACTGCGCTCTGTACGCTCCATATCGCGAAGTAACGCGTTCATTTCATCGACGGTTAACCGCCGGTTGGCACGTACGCTGCCATGGCAAGCCATGGTTGAAAGCAGCTCATGGATGCGTGCTTCCACTTGGTGAGTTCGGCCAAATCGCGAAAGCTCTTCAAGCATTTCACGCACCAGCGCTTCGGGGTCCGCCTGGGCCAGCAGAGCAGGGAGTTGCCGCACTAGCAGGGTTTCAGGCCCGGCTACGTCTAACTCAACGCCTAGCTGGATAATGGCATCGCGCTCGCTCTCTGCGGTGGCCACTTCCGTGCGGCTTGCGGCCAGAGAAACAGGCACTAGCAACGGCTGGGCATCAATCCCCTTGGCTGCCGCCAGCTGATTTTTCATACGCTCATAAACAATTCGTTCATGAGCGGCATGCATATCCACTAACACTAAGCCTTTCGCGTTTTGCGCCAGAATATATACGCCATGCAACTGACCTAGGGCGAAGCCCAACGGGGGCGCCGCGGTGGCATCGTATTCAGGCATGCTTAACGGCGCTTCTCGTACTTCATTGGCCTTTGCGGGATTAACACTTGGGCCACTTGGCTGTGGTGTTAACAGGGTCTCTTCGTGGCCGGGGTGCAGCGCTTGATAGCCTTGCATAAAGCGGCGCACCCGCTCGGCACCGGGGTGGCGCTCAGGGCTATCTGCCAGCGGCATGCCCTGCTGCTGCCAGCGCGGCGCAGAGGGCTGATTTACCGACTCACCCGGCGCTTCATTGGCGACAGCACCACTCTGCTCGGGGTTTTGCGTGCCTTGAGCATGACCCTGCTGCTGATCATCATCCGGCTTAGAAGCAGCCAGGCAGTGATGCAGGCTAGAGTAAAGAAAGTCGTGCACCATGCGGCCATCGCGAAAGCGAACTTCATGCTTGGTAGGGTGCACGTTGACATCCACCACATCTGGATCAAGCTCAAGGTAAAGCACAAATACAGGATGGCGGCCGTTAAACAATACATCACGGTAGGCTTGGCGTACCGCATGCGCCACCAAGCGGTCACGCACCACACGGCCATTCACAAAGAAATACTGCTGATCCGCCTGGGAGCGGGAGTGCGTCGGCAGGCCTACCCAGCCGCTTAATCGCAGCCCCCCCGCTTCGCGCTCGATATAGCGGGCGTGTTCGATAAAGCTTTTGCCCAGCAGCGAGGCAATGCGCCGCTCACGAGCGGCAGGCGTAGCGCCCGGCGGCAGTTGGTGAACCACCTTCTGGTTATGGCGCAGCACCCAGGCAATATCGTAACGGGACAGCGCTTGGCGCCGAAATGCCTCCTCAACGTGGGCAAACTCGGTTTTTTCAGTGCGCAAAAACTTGCGCCGCGCTGGCGTATTAAAAAATAGGTCGCGCACCGCGACACTAGTACCACGAGGATGAGGAGCAGGTGTCACCCGCGCCTCCATACCACGCCCCTCAGCCACGACTCGCCAGCCTTGGCGCGGGTCATCCTCGGCATTCGAGACTAATTCTAGCCGCGATACCGAACTGATTGAGGCCAATGCCTCACCACGAAAGCCCAGCGAGCTAACCCCTTCTAGATCCTCAAGGCTGTTGATTTTGCTTGTAGCGTGACGCGCCAACGCTAACGGCAGGTCTTGCTCGCCAATACCGATACCGTCATCGCGCACCTTGATCAGCCGAGCACCGCCCTGCTCAATCTCCACCTCAATGCGCTGGCTACCCGCATCAATCGCATTCTCAATCAGTTCCTTGGTCACCGATGACGGACGTTCAACAACTTCCCCCGCGGCTATTTGGTTAGCCAAACGGGGGTCAAGCACATGAATACGCATTGGCGTAGCGATCAATTCAGTCAACCGGCACCTCAGAAACTCATCATCATGAACTAGGAATGCGTAGCACTTGGCCAACACGAATCACATCGCCATTTAGGTCGTTGGCCTGCCGGAGCTGGTTAACGGGCACTCCATGGCGAATTGCAATCGCCGATAACGTATCCCCCGACTGGATTCGATACTCATTACTACTGGGTCGGCGATGGTTGTCACGCTGCCAGGCCAGCAGGCTTGCCGGAGGCGGGTTGCGTTCGAAGTGCTCGCGCATGCCCTTAAAGATAGCAGTGGATAGCCCCTGCTGATGCACTGGGTCACGAAGACGTCGCTCTTCATCGGGATTAGAAATAAACCCAACCTCGATCAGCAAAGAAGGAATATCCGGTGATTTAAGCACCATAAAGCCCGCTTGCTCGACTCGCGACTTATGCAAACGATTAACGCGCCCCAGTTGCTCTAGCACCTGCCCCCCAATAGAGAGCGAGTCGTTTAATGTGGCGGTCATGGTGAGGTCAAGCAGCACTCCGCGCAGTACCTGGTCTTTATCGCGCAGGGAAAGATTGCCATCAACACCGCCGATTAAATCTGCACGGTTTTCGCTATCGGCCAACCACTGAGCAGTTTCTGACGATGCACCCCGCTGAGAAAGCGCATACACCGAGCTGCCCTGAGGGCGTGGGCTGGTAAAGGCATCAGCATGAATAGAGACAAAAAAGTCGGCCTTCTGCTCTCGGGCAAGCTGAGTGCGCTGACGAAGCCCAAGATAGTAATCGCCATCGCGAATTAATACCGCTTTAAAGCCAGTGGCACTATTTATCTCTGCCGCTAAGCGCCGAGATATCTCCAGCACGACATCTTTTTCTCGGGTGCCTGCAGGGCCAATTGCGCCTGGGTCTTCACCACCGTGCCCTGGATCAATGGCAATGATAATATCGCGCTGCGGGTGCGCCTGGGCTGGCTGAACTTCCGCTGGACGCTGCTCAGCGGCCGGCGCTGCTTGGCTAACGGGCACCTGCGCATCCGCCTGAACATTAGCGCGCTGGGCCATTATCTCTTGATCGCGGATCATCGCCTCAATAGGGTCAATGGGATTTTCTACCGCACTCTCACCCGGGTACTCAAGGTCGACCACCAAGCGATGGCCGTACTGATCATTAGGGGGAAGCGTAAAATGGCGCGGCGATATTTCACGGTTAAGCTCCAACACAACCCGCAGGCCACCGCCGTCTCGGGTTCCAGTACGGACAGCATCAATAGCGCTGCCGTCCAGTGGCAAGGTGGAGGCGTCGGTGTCCATTCGACTCTCGTCAAGATCGATCACCAGGCGCGCAGGGTTATCCAGCGAGAAAACATTGGCAGTGGCCGCTGCAGAAAGGTCAAACACCAGGCGCGCGTGATCAGGGGCTGACCATAGCCGCATACTTTCAACCGTTGCCGCTTGTAACGATGAAACGCTTGCTGTGAGGGCTAAACACCCAGCTACGAATATGCGAGCCAGGTGCTTTAGCGTGCCGTTCATATCCATTGAGTCACACCATGCTCCTGTTGCATGTTATCTGCTTGCTTGGCAAGGGCTTCCACAACGCTCTCACCGAAGGTACTGCCTGCCGTCAACAGCGCCCGTCGCCCTTGGCCTGCGACGCTAAGCTCAATGCGTAAATCTGCCGCAGGCAACCAACCTTCACCGCGGCTTGGCCACTCGATAAGACAGAGCGCGTCGTCGGCCAGTACATCTCGACCACCAATAAACTCAAGCTCTTCAGGGTCAGAGAGGCGGTATAAATCCAGGTGATAAATACGCTGCTCGACTAGCTCATAAGGCTCAACCAGGGTGTAAGTTGGGCTTTTCACCGCTCCTTGATAGCCGTAAGCCCTCAACACCCCCCGTGTTAATGTGGTTTTTCCAGCGCCTAAGTCGCCCTCTAAATAAACACGCCCGTGGCCTTTTAGCGCCAGCCCCAACGCCTCTCCGAAGGCAACGTGGGTCACTTCATCTCTCAATTGCACTTGCATGTTGGACGCCTTCACGGGTTGATTAACGCTCGTGCATAGGATGCCAGATCACTCGCTAGTAGGCCACGCTCCCCCTCTGCTTTTGCAGCTTCGTCTCCTGCCAATGCATGGGTCATTACTCCCAACCACGCAGCTTGCTCACGACTACTGCACTGGGCCACCAATGTGCCTAGCATGCCACTCAGCACATCGCCCATGCCACCGCTGGCCATGCCGGGATTGCCGTAAGGACAAACGACTAGGCCCGTTGGCCCAGCCACTAAGCTACCCGCGCCTTTTAATATAACAACGCCACCCCGTGCGCGTTGAAGTGCCTGCGCTGCAGCGGGCCGGTCTGACTGAACGTCTGCCACCGTGCAACCCAGCAGCCGCGCGGCTTCGCCAGGGTGAGGGGTTAAGATCCAGTCATCGCGGCGCAGATCCGGCCAATGACTAGCCAGCAGATTAAGTGCGTCGGCATCAACAACAAGCGGTGCCTGTGACTGGAGAGCGCATTGTAGCACTGCCTGACCCCACGCCCCCTGCCCTAACCCTGGGCCTACCACCACAACATCGGCCTGTGCAGGCAGTTCACTGGCCTCCGCGGCGCCGCGGACAGCATGAGCCATTACTTCCGGGCAACGCACTAAGCTCGCCGTTATATGGTCAGGAGAGGTTGCTAAACTGATCTTACCAGCGCCTAAACGCGCCGCCGCATGGGCAGCAAGCAAGGCCGCTCCTCCAAATCCCGGAGCGCCCCCCATCACCAGCACATGCCCCAAGCTACCCTTATGGCTGGTTCGAGAACGCGGCGTAAACGTTTCCTGCAGCAGCGAGTCGTCTAACCGCCAAGCAGTCGGCGGAATGTCAAAAAACACCTGGGCTTTCACCCCTAACGGGCGGAAGTCAATCTCGCCGGTATAGGCAGGCGCATCGCCAGTGTGTAAGCCGATTTTATCGCCAATAAACGTAACCGTGCAGGAAGCCTCAACCGCCAGCCCCAGCACGGCCCCGCTATCGGCAGCGATACCCGATGGAATATCTAACGCCAGCACCGGTTGATGGGCAGCATTGATCGCCACGATAGCGCGGCGCGTGTCACCTTCCACATCTCCTGCGAGCCCAGTACCAAGAAGCGCATCAACAATGACTTCGCCTACCAGCGCGGTAGCCGCCTGCCACTCCTCGCAGCCCACGCCTGCAGCAGTCGCGAGCTCTGCCGCCCGGGCGGCATCCTCTTTTAATTCGTGCAGAGGCTTAAGAGTGATGCGCTGCACCTTTAACCCCGCCTGCATCGCCAGGGCCGCTAGCACGTGGCCATCACCACCATTATTACCACTGCCACACAGTACCGTTACGCTGCGCGCCTGGGGCCAGCGAGAACGAAAACTGTGCCATGCACTAGAGGCAGCCCGCTGCATCAGGGCAAAGCTTTCAATCCCCCCTGCAATCGTCCGGCGATCGAGCTCACGCACTTGAGCCGCTTTATAAAGGGGGCGAAGCGAAGAAGTACTTAACGTGGGCACGATCTCTCCTTGAATCTGGTAATGGGGCTAGCCGATAAACGGCAATATCACAGTGTTACGGCGTAGATGTTTCGTCGACATTTTGCGATGGCAACTAATGCGGTAGCATAGCGCGCTTAAAGCGCCAACGTTGACTTACCATGCCAAGCTCCACCACCTTTACATTATCTAGTAATGAGCTGCTGCGTCTTGCCAACCTAATCAAAACCTGGGGACGAGAACTCGGCTTTCAGCAGGTAGGCATTACCGATACCCAGCTTGCCGCCCACGAGGCCCACCTTAATAGCTGGCTTGAGCAGGGCTATCACGGCGAAATGGGCTTTATGCAAAAGCATGGCACGAAACGCACGCGCCCAGAAGAGTTAGAGCCAGGCACCCGCCGCGTGGTCAGCGTACGTATGGATTACCTGCCTGCCGAGGTTGAAAGCGCCAAGGTGCTTGGCCAACCTCAGCGAGCCTATGTCTCCCGCTACGCCCTTGGCCGCGATTATCACAAATTAATGCGTAAACGCTTAGCCCAATTGGCAAAAAAAATCGAGCAGGAAGTCGGCGACTTCGGCTACCGGGCGTTTGTGGACTCAGCGCCAGTCATGGAGCGTGCATTAGCACAAAAGGCCGGACTGGGCTGGTTTGGCAAAAATGCCATGCTGCTCAACCCGAAAGCGGGCTCGCTATTTTTTTTAGGTGAGCTCTACACCGATCTGCCGCTACCGGTAGACGCACCGTTTGAACAGGAGCACTGCGGGAGCTGCAGTGCTTGCCGCACGGCTTGCCCAACGGGCGCCATCGTTGACGATAAAGTGGTCGACTCGCGCAAGTGTATTTCCTACCTCACTATCGAGCTACACGGCGCGATCCCACTTGAATTTCGCCGCGCCATGGGTAACCGCGTTTACGGCTGCGACGACTGCCAGCTGGTTTGCCCTTTTACTCGCTTTACCCGCATTACCCAGGAGGCTGACTTTGCGCCGCGCCATGACCTGGATCGTGCCGATCTTTGCAGCCTCTTCGCCTGGGGCGAAGAGGAGTTTTTAGACAAAACGGCGGGCAGCCCCATACGGCGCATTGGATATGAGCGCTGGCTACGCAATATCGCCGTTGGCCTGGGCAACGCGCCCTGGAGCGAGGCCGTGGAAGCCGCCCTATGGGCGCGTAGGGCCTATCCAAGCGAACTCGTGCGTGAGCACGTCACCTGGGCTCTTGAAGAGCAGCACCTCAAGCGCAATGCGCGCATTACCAGTGACGCTTATTAACCGCCTTACTCTTCTTCATCATTTCCAGAGTCAACGCGTAAAAATGTACTCCGGTAGTGGGCCAGTTCAGCAATCGACTCTTTAATATCATCCATGGCTAAATGCACGTTTTGCTTTTTAAAGCCTACCAAAGCACCAGGACTCCAGCGTTTTGCTAACTCTTTTAGCGTCGAAACATCCAGGTTGCGGTAGTGAAAGAAATCGAGCAGCGCAGGCATTTCGCGTTCTAGAAAACGACGGTCCTGGTGAATACTGTTACCACACATGGGCGACGACCCCGCCACCGCGTATTGCTGCAAAAACGCTAGGGTTTGCTGCTCGGCTTCGGCTGTTTCCACCTGACTTGCTTTGACACGGGCGACTAAGCCAGACTCGCCGTGAGTTTTCTGGTTCCAGTCATCCATTTGTGCCAGCAGGCTATCAGGCTGTTTCACCGCAATCACCGGCCCTTCCGCCACCACGTTTAAATCCGCGTCGGTAATGAGCGTCGCCACCTCGATGATGCGCTCTTTGTTAGGGTCCAGGCCGGTCATTTCCAAATCAATCCACACCAATAAGTCATCACGGGGTGTGACACTGTCAGCAAGTTGCTTGCTCATTACGTTCATTCCTTGGCCGGTATCGCCACTCGATAAGGCGATTTGAGTAAAAGTGTCGCTTATATTGTCGTCACCAGCACCCTATACAGGACAGTCGAGTGCCCAGGTGGGTACAATGCCCCTATTGTACCGAGCATCGGGTGGTCATGAGCAAACGTAAATTAAGTCGCCAGCAGCAGTGGCGCGTCGATAAAGTCCAGGCGGAACGTGCCCAGCGTGCAGAAAAGCGCGATGTAAAGGACGCAGAGAAACTTGCCGCTGGCGAATACGGTGCCGAACAGCCGGGCCGGGTAATGGCACACTTTGGCCGCACGCTAGAAGTGCGCGATGCCGACGGCATGCCCATTCGCTGTCATCTGCGCGCCAATTTAGATGGTTTAGTGACCGGTGACCGAGTGATTTGGCGGGCAGGCCAGGATGGCTCCGGCGTGGTGGTAGCACGAGAAGAGCGCGACAGTGTGCTTAAACGCCCTGACCCCCGCGGCCAGCTTAAACCCGTGGCGGCTAATATCGACCAGCTGCTGATTGTATTTGCCGTTGAGCCAGCCCCCCATCCCAATCTAATTGATCGCTACTTGGTCGCCGCCGAGGCGACGGGTATTGCGCCAGTGTTAGTGCTTAACAAAACCGACCTGCTGCCTGAAGATGGCGGTGAGCTAGGTAAGCTGTTGGAGCGCTATCGCAACCTAGGCTACCCGGTAGTGCGAACCACTATTGCCAACGATGCCGGCCTTGAAGCGCTGCGCCAGCAGCTGGAAGGGCGCACGTCGGTATTTGTTGGGCAAAGCGGTGTTGGCAAGTCATCGCTTATCGACCTCCTGCTTCCCGATGAAACCCTGCGCATCGGCGCGCTGTCGGAAGACTCGCGTAAAGGCACGCACACCACCACCACGGCCAGGCTCTATGCCATGCGCAGTGATGAGGTGAGCGACGGTGAGCTAATCGACTCCCCTGGGATTCGTGAATTTGGATTGATTCATCTTAACGAGCAGGAGGTCACCGACGGGTTTATTGAATTTCATCCGTATATTGGCCACTGCCGCTTCCGTGATTGCCGCCACCGAAATGAGCCGGGTTGCGCTTTACTTGAAGCCGTTGAGGCAGGCAAGATTCATCCAGAACGCTTTGCTAGCTACCGACGTATTCTCGATAGTCTGAACGCTTAACGCTAACGCTTAGCGCTATCGCCTTAAATTTTAATGCCTTACGTTCAAGGACAGGGAGCCGTACATGAGCACCGTCAGTCACTCATCGGAAACCAATGTACTGCCGTTAATTGTTGAGCCAGAGCAACTGCATGAGCATCTGGGCGACGAACAACTATTGATCATCGACGTACCAGCGAACGGCGATAGCTATCGCCAGGGCCACGTGCCCGGCGCTATTTACCTAGATTTTCGCTATCTGATGCGCGGCGAAGGGCCAGTACCCAACGATGTGCCCAGCACTGAGTTTCTTTCGCAGTTATTTAGCGCGCTGGGGCTCACCCGTGATACCCACGTGGTCGCTTACGATGATGAAGGCGGTGGCTGGGCGGCACGTTTGCTGTGGACGCTAGAGCTGATTGGCCACACCCGCTACTCCTATTTAAATGGCGGCATTCACGCTTGGCGAGACTCCGGTTTAAAAGAAAGCACTGAGTCAGCCGCTCCCACGCCAAGCAGCTACCACGCCGAGATACTTAATCCGCACGCGCTGATCACCTGTGATGAAATCAAACAGAAGCTGGATGATAAACAGTTCGCGGTGTGGGATGCTCGCTCCAAAGCGGAGTACGACGGCGAGAAAGGTAATAACAAGCACCTTGGTCATATCCCGGGCGCGGTAAATATGGACTGGGTTAACGCCATGGACCACAACCGCGCGCTGCGTATTCGCGATTACGCCGAGCTAATCACCGAGCTACAAGCCATGGGGCTGACACCCGATATGGAAGTTGCTACCCACTGCCAGAGCCACCACCGCAGTAGCTTTACGTGGCTGGTGGGTAAGGCGCTAGGCTTCAACATTCGTGGCTACGCGGGTTCCTGGGGTGAATGGGGCAACCGCGACGATACACCGATTGAGAAGTGAAGATAATACTGTGACATTTTCCCAAAAAGCCTTTTCGCTACTCCAATACCCATTGCCCCACCACGCGCTTTCGCGCCTGACCGGCAGGTTCGCCCAGTGCGATAATCCCTGGGTAAAAGACCCCCTGATTAAGGCGTTTATCAAACGCTTTAAAGTGGACATGAGCCAAGCGCTGGAGCCAGACCCGACAGCCTACGCTACCTTTAACGACTTTTTTACCCGCGCCTTAAAGGCAGATGCCCGCCCACTGGGCGAAGGCCTGCTAAGCCCAGCCGATGGCACGCTTTCCCAGTACGGCCACTTAACCGCAGGCCAGCTGGTTCAGGCTAAAGGGCACACCTTCTCTGCACAAACCCTGCTAGGCGGCGACAGCGCGCTGGCGGAGGAGTTTATGGGCGGGAGCTTCGCCACCGTTTATCTCTCACCTAGCGACTACCACCGGGTGCATATGCCGGTTACCGGGACGTTGAGGGAGATGATCTACGTGCCGGGGAGGCTTTTTTCAGTGAATCAAGCAACGGCCAACTACGTGCCAGGCTTGTTTGCCCGTAACGAACGTTTGGTATGTATTTTTGATACCGAAAATGGCCCCATGGCCATGGTGCTGGTTGGCGCGATGATTGTCGCCGCGATTGAAACCGTTTGGTCGGGCCAAGTAACACCACTTTCTGGTCACCCCCAGCGCATGCAGTTTGGGCAGCCTATTGTGCTGGAAAGAGGTGCTGAAATGGGCCGCTTCAAGCTCGGCTCTACCGTGGTTATGTGCTTTGCCAAACCCATCAACTTTGACAACAACCCGCTCGGCACCAAAGTAGAAATGGGGCAACGCCTGGGTTCACCTTAATGGCTAACAGTTAGGCGTTGAAAATGCGAGCACGTCTTCCAGGCGTGCTTTGCCCATTGCCAGCTGAATCAAACGGTCAATCCCCAGCGCCACACCCGCGCTTTCTGGCATACCACGCTCAAGTGCGGCCAGCAGTCGCTCATCCACATCTACTTCTGGCAGGCCCAATTTACGCCGTTCCGCGTTATCTTCGTCAAATCGCTGGCGCTGCTCTTCAGCATCAATCAGCTCATCATAGCCATTTGCCAGCTCAACACCGTTTAGGTAAAGCTCAAAACGGGAGGCGACCCACTCGCCGTCGGCATCCTGATGTCGGCGTGCCAGCGCCGCTTGGCTAGCCGGGTAATCAAGCACAACACTTAGCTCCTGTTGACCTAGCTGCGGCTCAATCACCATGCTCATCAACAGATCCAGGCAGGTATCACGCCCCTCTTTTACTAGCGTTTGAGCAGACATATGACCACGCTCTGCAGCCAAGGTACGCAAGGTCTCTAGCGAGGTAGTAAATGGATCCACTGCTAAGTACGTATGAAACAGCTCCCGATAGCGATAACGCACCACCGGACCTGTAAAGCTTGGTAGCACATTGGCAACCAGCGTGGTGGTCTCATCAATCAGCTGCGCCAGCGTAAATGCAGGGCGGTACCACTCCAGCATGGTAAATTCGATATTATGCCGCGCCCCCACCTCCCCATTACGGAAGCTCTTGGCGAGCTGAAAGATTGGCCCACTTCCTGCCGCCAAAAGTCGCTTCATATGAAACTCTGGAGAGGTTTGCAGCCACAGCTTGCGCTGGCCCTTATCGGTGCGCGCTAACGTAGAAAGCGACGCTAGGTGCACATCTGTGCTGCCCCCCTGCCCTAAGACCGGCGTCTCCACTTCCAGCACGCCTCTCTGGGCAAAAAAAGCCCGCACAATAGCTATTAAGCGAGCACGCTCGTGCAGTGTTTCAATCGTCGCTGTTGGCTGCCAGTTAGCTCTCATTTAAGTATCCTCAAGCGTAATAAAGCCACGCATGACTCATCGCGTGGCTTTATAAAACAGATGCTTCCCGGCTAACTGACCGCCGTGCCTTAAAGCGGTGTTTATGCTCGAGACACGTAGTCACCAGAACGCGTATCAATCTTTAATACTTCACCCTGGTTGATAAACAGAGGGACACGAACCACAGCACCGGATGAAAGCGTCGCAGGCTTAGAACCGCCTTGTGCTGTATCACCTTTCAAACCAGGATCAGTCTCAACGACTTCTAGTTCAATGAAGTTAGGCGGCGTAACGGAAATCGCTTTGTCATTCCACAGCGTAATCGTGTAGGGCACCTGCTCTTTCAGCCACTTGATGGTATCGCCTAGCGCTTTTTTCTCTACTGCATACTGCTCAAACGAGCCATCAGTCTTCATGAAGTGCCACATATCTCCATCGTTGTAGAGATACTCCATCTCCAAATCCATGACGTCAGCGCCTTCCAGCGAATCACCAGATTTGAACGTCTTCTCACCCACACGGCCTGTCATCAGGTTACGCAGCTTAACGCGGTTAAACGCCTGGCCCTTGCCCGGCTTGACCAGTTCGTTTTCGACGATTGAGCAAGGATCGCCGTCGAGCATTACTTTCAGACCGGCCTTGAATTCGTTGGTAGAATAGTTCGCCATAAATGTCTCTCAATTATCCATTTCAGTTATTTGTTTCAACAGGTGGTGCGCGAAGCCACACTATGCCGCCGTCAGCTTGCTTATGTGCCAGCAGCGTTGCAAATGGCGTCGTTAAATAAGTGCGCGCATGATAACCCGAAGGAGGGCTTTTTTGCAGGAGAACATCATTATTGCCGCTAAGCAGACGCCTGCCCAGGTATCTCTTTCATGGCAGCAGCAGCTTTCCCAAGCGATCCGCGACCCAAATGCGCTTTGCAAACGCCTTGGTTTGAACAGCCAGTGGTTGCCCGGCGCTTCTGCTGGGCACGCGCTGTTTGATATCTGCGTCCCTGAAGCATACCTGGCACGTATCGAGCCAAATAATCCGGCAGACCCACTACTGCTCCAAGTGCTGCCTGTTAGCGATGAAACCCTAACACCAAAGGGCTACGTATTAGATCCGCTGGAAGAGGCCGAACACCGACCAGCCAAAGGGCTTATTCACAAATACGCTGGCCGTGTGCTGCTTATTGCAAGCCCTAACTGTGCTATCAACTGCCGCTACTGCTTCAGGCGTCACTTTCCTTATAGCGACAACGCGCCTTCACGCGCCCAGTGGCAGGAGGCCCTCGACTATATCCGCAACGACGCCTCCATTCACGAGGCGATTCTCTCTGGCGGCGATCCGCTGGCCGCCAGCGATCGTCAACTGGCGTGGCTAGTGGCACAACTCGAAAGCATCCCACACCTAAAACGGCTGCGCATCCATACACGCTTACCGGTGGTTATACCCGACCGTGTGGATGATGCCCTGCTTAGCTGGCTCGCGGCGACTCGCTTACAAAAAGTGGTAGTACTGCATATTAACCACGCCAATGAAATTGACCAACCTGTGGTCGATGCTTGCGCCCGCCTAAAACACGCAGGCGTGACACTGCTTAACCAAAGCGTGCTGCTCAAAGGCGTTAACGACAACGTGCCAACCCTGGCAACTCTCTCCGAGCGGCTGTTTGAAGCTGGGGTACTGCCCTACTATTTGCATGTGTTTGATCCCGTGCAAGGCGCAGCCCACTTTGATGTTCCCGACGAAGACGCACAAGCATTGGTAAAGCAGCTGCTCGACCACTTACCCGGCTTCTTAATGCCCCGGCTGGTGAGAGAGATACCTGGCAAGGCCAGCAAAACACCGCTATGAATATTGGCTATAGCTCGCATGCGCGTGTTTTAGCTTCATGTATATTGATAGCTTCCATATTCCCTCCCAAGGGTGCGGCTTGGTTAGCTAAGCTTTGTCTAGTCAAGATAAGACTTTTTCAACTGTGCTCCTACTCAACCTCGCTCCGCTGCCTGGCTTTGAGTGCGCTTGGCCAACGAGGAGCGGCTAGCCGCCTTAAAACATAACCGCATGAGTGGCAATAACAGCCACAGTAACGGCGTGAGCAGCCAGCGATAGAAAAAGCGCGTAATGATCAGTACCGGCAATAAGACGATCAGCCAGATGAGAAACTGGCCCAGCCATACCGGCCAGCCTAGCCATTTTGATAGATTAGCCCCTAGTGCGCTCACCAAGCTTGGGTGGCGAACGACTATATAGGCCGTGGTCGCCACCGCTGCCACCTTGGCCATGCGCGGCAGCGTGGCGAACCGCCCTCCAGAGGCGACAATGCCTTGCCGCAGCCCTGCACGTGCCCCCTGGGCTTCAACACTTCCTACCCGTGCGGCGTGGGCAGTTCGACCCGCCTTTAACACTTTGATCGTGCTGGCCATGACTAATATGTCAACGCCGGCCCAGCCAAGGTCACTTGCGCCTATTGTCTCACCGCGCCGCCACTGGCTCTCCAGGTCGCGTAGTCCACTGGTAAAGAAATCTCCCACGCCCGACACCACCCGTTCGCCTTGCAGCCACTCCACGTTACCCTCGTCACCTACCACAAACTGATTTAGCAGCGCATGGCCATTGGCATCCAACAGCGCAATCCCCATCTGGCCGCGGCGGTAAGGCGTGAACTCAGCGCCCTCCTCTTCTTCTGCATCGCTCCACCAGCGGCGCACCTGCTGATAGCGCTCGCCGACCCAGTGCTGGGCGCGCAGGGTGGCGATATCGTGATCACGGAAGTAGCTGATGGGCAGTACTGCATCCGCGCCATAGCGCACGAGTACATCCTGAAACTGAGGAGAAAGCCCGTAGTCGATTAGGGCACTTCGCGCTATATCGCCGTGGCGCATAAGCGCCAGCGAAGCACTCATCCACAGCGCCTGGTCGGCGGTATAACTGAGAAACAGCGCATTGATCTCTGGCGACTCTTGTTCAAGGGTGGGCGCTAGCGCTGGAAGTGCGCGCTGCACTTCCAAGCGCACCAGACGAGAATCAAAAAGCTCATGAGAAGCGACAGCCGATAGCAGCCCTGCGATCAAAATCGCGGTTAACACGATGAGCTGCCATGGCCGCATTATTAGCCACCCCACTTAATTGGCAATCGCTTTGATCAACCCAGCGTTTCTGCCGTCACGTTCGCTGCCACCGGTTGGGTCGAGTGGTGACGGTTAATAGCGCTAAGGACGCCTTTCATGGAAGCGCTGGTGATGCTCTCATCTGTGCCCACACCGAACACCGCTTTGCCGTCGATACGGACTTCTACATAGGCAATGGCTTCAGCGTCAGCACCTTGGCCGCGGGAGTGCTCGTGGTAGTCGATAATCTCTACATCCTGCCCATTGGCCATCAGTGCTTTTATAAAGGCCGCGAGCGGGCCATTACCCTGCCCAGTTAACCGCTGTCGTTCACCCTCTTTCTCGACGACAGCCTCTAACATCACCTTGGGGCTATCAGGTTCAGAAGAGAGACGATGGCTCACTAGTCCAAAGGGCGTGCGCTGCTCTAAATACTCGTCGGCAAAGGCTTGATAGATCATCTGAGAGGTGATCTCTTTGCCCGTACGCTCCGCTACTTCCTGCACGACCTGACTGAACTCGATAGAGAGACGGCGTGGCAACTCTATTCCGTGCTCTTGCTCCAGCAGATAAGAAACGCCGCCTTTGCCTGATTGACTATTAACGCGAATCACCGCCTCGTAGCTACGGCCCACATCAAGCGGGTCGATAGGCAGGTAAGGCACGTCCCAAATGGCATCAGGATTCGCCCGGCGATCCGCCATGCCTTTTTTGATCGCGTCCTGGTGTGAGCCTGAAAAAGCGGTAAATACCAAATCGCCCACATACGGATGACGCGGATGCACCGGCAGTTGGTTGCAGTACTCCACCTCACGCATGATCGGGGTAATATTGGAGAAATCGAGCTGGGGGTGAACGCCCTGGGTGTACATGTTCATGGCCAAGGTGACGATATCCACGTTACCGGTACGCTCGCCGTTACCAAACAGCGTCCCTTCCACACGGTCAGCGCCCGCCATTAGCGTTAACTCTGCTGCCGCCACACCTGTACCACGATCATTATGGGGGTGAACGCTCACAATCAGTGTGTCACGATTTTTCACATGGCGGCAAAACCATTCAATTTGGTCGGCGTAATTATTCGGCGTGGCCACCTCGACCGTCGCTGGTAGGTTAACAATCATCCGGTTATCAACGCTCGGCGCATAGGTGTCCATCACCGCTTCGACGATCTCTACCGCAAAATCCATCTCAGTGGTGGTAAACAGCTCGGGTGAGTATTGAAACGTCCAGTTCGTCTCAGGATGAGACGCCATCAAGTCACGAATTTGTGCCGTAGCATCCACTGCTATTTGCACACACTCCTTTTTATCAACGTTAAAGACTATCCGGCGAAACATCGGATCAGTCGCATTATAGACGTGAACAATCGCATTTTTGGCGCCCTCTAAAGCTTCAAAAGTGCGCTCAATCAGGTGTGGGCGCGCTTGGGTAAGCACCTGGATCGTCACATCGTCAGGAATCTTATCCTGCTCTATCAGCGAGCGCACAAAATCAAAGTCCGTTTGCGATGCCGAAGGAAAACCCACCTCAATCTGTTTAAAACCGACCTTGAGCAACCTATCAAATAGGCGCTCCTTACGCTCTTGATCCATAGGGTCAATCAGCGATTGGTTGCCGTCACGCAAGTCAACACTGCACCAGATAGGCGCTGTCTCAATACGCTGGTTAGGCCACTGGCGGTCAGGCAGCTCTACGGCCACGAAGGGGCGATATTTTTTTGAAGGCTCAGGCAGCATCATGGCAGGGCTCCTAACGTCAGTCGGTTTTGGGTGTATCGGCACGCTGGGTAAGCGCGGCTTCCATACGATCCAGCTGGCTGCGCAACTCTTTTACATCGGCACGCAATCCTTGCATTTCTGCAGCCTCCCCCTCGCCGCTTTCGAAGTCAATCAGTGCGCTCTCTTTTTGCATAACGTCCAGCACAATACCAATCATCATATTCAGGAAAATAAACGCATTGAGAAAAATGAACGTCAGGAAATAGATCCAGGCGTAGGGGTAGTATTCCATGGTGGGGTAAAGCACCGCGGTTGCCCAGCTCTCAAAGGTAGCTACCTGGAACAGCGTCAGCATAGCGAGGGCAATATTTCCCCACAGCTGCTCATCCACGTCATGGAAGATAAAACTGCCAATGGCGGCGTAGATATAAAAGATAATAAACATCAGCAGCGCAACATAGCCCATGCGCGGAATCGACTTAACCAATGACACCAGCAATAGGCGAAGCTCTGGAATCATCGACACCAAGCGGAGCACCCGGAAGATTCTTAACAGGCGTGCCAGCAGCACCATCTCCGAATCATCCATGGGTATGAGGCTGGCGGTCACAATCAAGAAATCAAAAATATTCCAGCCCTTTTTAAAGAAGCTGATTAAGTTTTTTTCTGCCGCCATACGGATCAGTAGCTCAACCAAAAAGAACACCGTGACCGCGACATCTAAGTACATAAGCCACTGTTCAAACTGACTTGCTTCTTCATAGGTGCGCGCCCCTATCATCAAGGCCGACACGACGATGATGGCAATGACTACTGTTTCAAACAGCTTATTGCTGCG
This sequence comes from Halomonas sp. GFAJ-1, assembly GCF_000236625.2. Lineage (NCBI taxonomy): Bacteria > Pseudomonadati > Pseudomonadota > Gammaproteobacteria > Oceanospirillales > Halomonadaceae > Halomonas > Halomonas sp. GFAJ-1. The sequence continues at coordinate 102,044 of NZ_AHBC01000040.1, read as the reverse complement.
CAGCTTCTCAAAACGGGCTTGCCAAGTAGTAAAGGATTCACTCATGGAGCAGGGGTTCTCTAGGGGTGTAATCGGCACACTTTATACCAAACTATTGGCCGTTCCACAGGTGTTGGTAGGTTTTGATTTCGGCGTAGCCGCTAGTGGTCGATATCACTTTCCGGTAAGCTCCTCCCGATTTAACAGCCTGGTTTGAGGTGGATATATGTGGAGCCTACTTAGGCTACCTGCCCTATCACTAACGATGCTGGTGATAGCGGGTTGTTCAGACCCCAAAATAGACACAAGTTCAATGCCCGCTGCGGTTGTCTCTGTCGATAAAGTGCGCGAATCGCTGCCTGCCTATAAACGCAACGAGTTCGACCAAGCGCTGACCATCATTGCAATGTCGTCGTTTAGCGGGGTCAATATCCTCAACCCCCACCGCATGAACGCCGCTGAAATTGCCGAGTCCGCGAATGCTTACATGCACGGCTTAACGGGCGATGAAATTATTGAGCGCGCCGACAAAATGCTGCGTGAGCGACGGGCAAGAGAGCGCGATCAAGCACTACGAACGCTTAACCGCCTGGAAGAAAAAGAAGCCAACGCCGAACAAGACCGCCAGCAACTTACCCAAGTGAGCATTGATCAGGCCGACTACTACCTCAGCACTAGTCCCTACGGCGCCCCGGAGCCTGTGATTGAACTAGCAGTGGCGAACGCGACTGAGCAGACACTATCCCAGCTGATGCTGCGAGGCGAGCTATCAAGCCCTGAGCACGATACACCGTGGGTCGACGAGACGTTTTTATACGTTATTTCTGGCGGGTTAGCGCCGGGCGAAACCGGCCAATGGAGTCTCGCCCCAAACCGATTTGGCCCCTGGGGCGACCCTCAAATTCCTCGGGACGCAATGTTAACGATTACGCTTGAAGGAGTAAGGGATAGTGAAGGCAACTCCCTCTGGAACTCGCCGCCCCTAACGGAATCCGAAGCGGCGAGGCTAGAAGCACTACGCAAAGACTTTGCGGGTATTCGCTTAGCTGATTAGATCGCTGGCGCGGTAGCCCATGAGATAAAGCACCCCATCAATGCCTAGGGTAGAAATTGCCTGACGCGCCTGGGCACGCACAACGGGCTTGGCACGAAAGGCAATTCCCATGCCTGCTTTGGCTAGCATTTTCAGGTCATTGGCGCCATCGCCCACGGCAATGGTTTGCGCAAGTGAAAAGCCTTCCCGCTGAGCGATCTGCTCTAGTAGCAGGGCTTTTCGCTCGGCGTCGACAATCGGCTCCTGCACTTCGCCGGTTACCTTGCCGTTTACGATCAACAATTCGTTGGCATGAATCTCATCAAAGCCCAGCCTCTCTTGGAGGTGGCGGGCAAAGTAAGTAAAGCCCCCAGATAGAATCGCCGTGCGGTAGCCAAAGTGCTTGAGGTTTTTCATTAAACGCTCGACGCCTTCCATCAGCGGCAGCTCAGCAGCGATCCCGGCTAGTACGGACTCGTCCAGCCCTTCGAGCTTGCTCATACGCTCGCGGAAGCTGGCTTGAAAATCCAGCTCGCCACGCATGGCACGCTCGGTCACCGCAGCCACTTCATCGCCCACGCCGTGGCGGCGCGCTAGCTCATCAATGACTTCGGCCTTAATCAGGGTAGAGTCCATGTCAAAGCAGACTAGCCGTGGTTTAGCCAGATCACGGTGATCCTCTTGGATGACAATATCCACCCCCAGCGACTCACCCAATGATAAGGCGGCTTTGCGCAATGCTTCCGTGTCTATCCGGTCGCCGGAGAGGTGCTGTTCCACGCAGTCATGCGCTTCTCCCGGCAGCGATGCATCTGCCAGTTGCTTGGGAGCCCCTGCCTGCAAACCAAACTGCTCGACTAACTCAGCCACTTGCCGCTGGGCGTCCGCGGTGATCCGCGGCGCTAATACGGTTAAAAGAACATCACCGCGTGTCATCTATTACTCCCCTGCTTCTAAACGGTCTACTTTTTGGAAACCCCGCGGCAGCTTGCTGCCTCGCCTACCCCGCTCACCGCGATAATACGCGAGATCGTCGGCTTTTAGCGTCAGCTTGCGCTTACCCGCATGGATAATCAGCTCTTTATCATCCGCCACAACGGCAATATCGCGTACAAACTCCTCGCGCCGCGCGGCTCGGGGGCCAGGAATATCGAGCATTTTATTACCCTTGCCTTTAGACATCTCGGGCAATTGATCCAGTGGGAACAGCAGCAACCTACCTTCGTTAGAAACGGAGGCAACCCACAGCTCGTTGCCAGCAGGCACTTCTATTGGTGCCATTACGCCGCACCCCTTGGGGAGGCTGAGCACCGCTTTACCGGCTTTATTTTTACCCGTGAGCGTATCAAGCCGTGCCACAAACCCATAGCCACCATCGGTGGCAAGCACAAAGCGCTGCTCGGGCGGTGCGAACATCAGCCCGGCCATTTTCGCCCCAGCCGCCACATTGGCACGGCCTGTCACCGGCTCGCCCTGGCCCCTTGCGCTGGGCAGGTTATGCGCCGACAGCGTATAAGCACGCCCGGTGTCATCCAGCAGCACCAGTGGCTGGTTAGTTTTGCCACGGGCCGCCAGGTGGAAGCTATCCCCTGCTTTGTAGGAGAGCCCCTCGGGGTCGATATCGTGGCCTTTCGCTGCGCGAATCCAGCCTTTGTCCGAGAGCACAACGGTAATCGGGTCGGCACCCATGAGTTCAACTTCAGAGAGTGCCTTGGACTCAGCACGCTCCACTAGCGGTGAACGACGGTCGTCGCCGTGCTCTTTGCCCGCCGCACGAATCTCTTTCTCGATTAACGTAGTGAGTTTGGCTTCGCTGCCCAGTAGGCCCTGTAGATACTTTCGCTCTTTCTCTAACTCATCCTGCTCGCCGCGAATTTTCATCTCTTCGAGCTTGGCAAGGTGACGCAGGCGCAGCTCTAAAATGGCTTCAGCCTGACGCTCGGAGAGACTAAAAGCAGCCATCAGCGAGGCTTTCGGGTCGTCCTCCTCGCGAATAATACGGATCACTTCGTCAAGGTCTAGATAAGCGATCAGCAGACCTTCCAGAATATGCAGCCGATCTTCGACCTTGCCCAGGCGGTGCTCTAACCGGCGACGCACTGTGCTGCGGCGAAACTGTAACCACTCACCCAGCATCTCAGGCAGCGGCATGACCCGTGGGCGGCCATCCAGGCCGATGACGTTCATGTTCACCCGCACGTTCTTTTCTAAATCCGTGGTGGCAAACAGGTGCGCCATTAGCGATTCAACATCAACGCGACTAGAGCGCGGTTCAATCACTAAGCGAGTGGGCTCTTCGTGGGTCGACTCATCGCGCAGATCAGCCACCATGGGCAGCTTTTTAGCCTGCATTTGCGCGGCGATTTGCTCTAACACCTTGGCACCGCTCACTTGATACGGCACCGCCGTGATAACAATGTTGGCGTCTTCACGAATATAGCGCGCACGCAGCTTGACGGAGCCTCGCCCGGATTCGTAGAGCTTTCTTAAGTCCGCAGGCGGGGTGATGATTTCTGCATCCGTTGGGAAATCCGGCGCAGGGACGAACGCCATTAAATCAGCAGTCGTGGCGTTGGGGTTGCGCAGCAGATGGCAGGTCGCTTCGACAACTTCCGTCACGTTATGGGGCGGTATATCCGTCGCCATACCCACCGCGATGCCGGTGCCACCATTCAATAACACATGGGGTAATCGGGCCGGCAACACAACAGGCTCTTGCATGGTGCCGTCGAAGTTAGGCGTCCACTCCACGGTGCCCTGACCAAGTTCGCTGAGGAGTACTTCAGCAAACTTGGAAAGTTTGGCCTCGGTGTAGCGCATGGCGGCAAACGACTTGGGATCATCCGGGCTACCCCAGTTACCCTGGCCATCTACAAGTGGATAGCGGTAGCTAAACGACTGCGCCATCAGCACCATGGCTTCGTAACAAGCGCTGTCGCCGTGGGGGTGAAATTTACCCAGCACGTCACCGACAGTACGCGCCGATTTTTTGTACTTGGCATTGGCGTGCAGCGCTAGCTCGCGCATGGCATAAATAATTCGCCGCTGCACAGGCTTCATGCCATCGCCAATGTTGGGCAGGGCCCGATCTAAAATGACGTACATCGAGTAGTCGAGGTACGCTTTTTCGGTGTAGTCGCGCAGGGAGAGTCGTTCGACATCACCCTCCGCTACTTGAATATCCATGTCGATCATATCCTACCTTGACAACAAAACCGCCCCTTGCGGGGCGGCTGATAAGCGGGCACGTAGCCACTTGACATGGCACGCTAGGTTAGTTGATACCTTTCGTTTGACTCGTTAGACAACGTAGCCATTGGTGTTGCTTCTTGAGAGCTACCGTGGAACTCGTCGAGCAGCCCTTTTAAGCGCTGGGCTTGAAGCGACAGCTCATTAGCAGCACCTGCCGCTTGGCTCACCAAGCCAGCATTCTGCTGGGTAACCGTATCCATTTGAGTTACCGCACGATTGATTTCGTCAATACCATTAGTCTGCTCATTAGAGGCTTGGCTGATTTCACTAATGCGTGCAGTGACTTCTTCAATGGAAAGGATGATCTCTTTCATCGCCGCCTCGGCTTCACGAGCATAGCTACTACCTGTCTCAATCTGCTCAGAGGTTTTCATAATTAATCCGTTAATATTTCTTGCGGACGCGGCACTTCTAGAAGCCAGCTCGCGCACTTCGCTTGCCACCACGGCAAACCCACGCCCATGCTCGCCTGCGCGCGCTGCCTCTACAGAAGCATTCAACGCTAATATATTGGTTTGGAAAGCGATATTTTCAATTACATTCACAATGGTGGAGACTTCTCCAGAGCTTTCGTTAATGGCCACCATGGATTGCGCTAGCCGCGAGACCTGCTCGCCGCCCTGCTTCACTTTTTCCGCTGACTCTTTTACGCGCTGATCCGCTTCCTGGGCATTATCGGCATTCCGCTTCACCGTCGCAGCCATTTCTTCCATGGTAGAGGATGTCTCCTGCAGTGAAGCTGCCTGCTGCTCAGTCCGACTGGAGAGCTCGGTATTGCCCGAGGCTATTTCAGTTGATTCGCTGGCGATGGCATCCGCGACGCCGCGCACTTCGCCAAACAAGTGCTGCAATTTATCTGAATAGCGGTTGACTGCGCTGCGCAACTCACCGATTTCATCATCCCGATAAATGGTCAGCTCACGGCTAGAGCCGCTCTGTCCCAGCTGATCAATTTGCAAGGTAGTACTGCGAATTTGCCTTAACAGAATTCGTCCGCCCAACCAGCCAAATGTCAGCAACAGTGCTAATAGCGGAAGAATCACAACTAACAAATCCCGCGTCAGCGTTTGGGCAAGCGCTGTGATCTCATCTTGGGGTGTCATTAACCCAAGCGTCCAACCGGTATCTTGCATGTTAAATAAGCGCACCGAAGCAGGCTCATCCAATACACCCGCGGTCTTCACTTCAATTTCTTCACGCCCTACATTGATGCCATCAATGACCGGTTGCAACCAAGGCATCTCACCCACCAGGTTAGCTAACCCTTGCATATCCGCCGTGGCCAGGTTGGCCCCGGGGAAGTGAATCACATTGCCAGCACTATCCAGCACAAACGCATAGCCGCCGGTAGCGCCGCCGTTCTCGGTTAAAAAATCAGCGACGCCGTCAAGCTGCATATCAATCGTGGCCACGCCAGCAAAAGCGTTATCAAGATAGTAAGGAACGCTACAGGTCACCATGGCTACCCCAGTCGCAGGGTCACGGTAAGCCGTTGACCAAACACACTGCCCTGGCTCAGCACCACGAGCACTGCTGTACCACTCTTCATCCTGATAAGGAGCAGCACCGGGGGCGTTGTAGTCATCCAAAAACTCAAGGCCACCTTCGGCATCTCGCGCCCAAAAGAAACTGTAACGCTCAGTTCCCGCTTCAAAGGCATTTGGTTCGGGCCAAATACCACCTCCGGCAATGGCAGCATTACCATTGTCATCCACCACCCTAGGGAAGGCTTGCAGATAAAGGTCTTCTTCGCGAGGAAGTGATTCAGCCAACGCGGCAAGGCTCGATGTATTGCCTTCAACCCTGGCAAGCTGTGCATTCAGGGCGTTAACAATTGAGCCCCCCGTTCGATCTACCAGCGACTGGCTGGACTCAATCACCAGAGGCTGCCCTCGCCATGCCATTACGGCGTAGATACTTGCCGCCATTAATAGCATAAGTGCAAATGCAGCCAACGTTAGCTGCCTAGAGATAGTTTTAAACAATGTCGTTCCCCTTTTAGAGTGATATTGTAATTAGGCGTATTTGTGACAGTTTCTCTTATTCTATTATCGGCTTAATACCCCAAAGCCTTAACGTTGCTTTACAAAACCACAAAGACAGAGCTATACCTCAATGTCTGCGAGGTTGCCGTAATCTTCCAGCCATTTTTTGCGGTCGCTGGCGCGCTTTTTGGCCAGCAGCATATCCATCATTTCCATGGTGCCGTCGCCCTCTTCTAGGGTGAGCTGAACTAAACGGCGGGTTTCCACGGCCATGGTGGTTTCACGTAACTGCAGCGGGCTCATTTCACCCAAGCCTTTAAAGCGCTGAACATTGGGCGTTCCACGCTTGTTGGCCAGCTGTTTGAGAATGGCGGCTTTTTCGCTCTCATCCAGGGCGTAGTGAACTTCTTTACCTAAATCGATGCGGTAAAGCGGTGGCATCGCTACATAAACGTGGCCTGCATCAACTAGACTCGGGAAGTGGCGAACAAAGAGCGCGCATAACAGCGTTGCAATGTGCAGACCGTCGGAGTCGGCATCCGCGAGAATGCACACTTTGTGATAGCGCAACTTCTCCAGATCCGCACTGCCTGGGTCGGCACCGATCGCCACGGCGATATCGTGCACCTCCTGAGAGCCGTAAATATCGTGGGTCTCCACTTCCCAGGTATTCAGAATTTTGCCGCGCAGTGGGAGAATCGCTTGGGTTTCGCGATTACGCGCCTGCTTAGCGCTACCGCCAGCGGAGTCACCCTCAACTAAAAAAAGCTCGCTTTGGGCGGGGTCTTGGCCGGAGCAGTCGGCGAGTTTGCCAGGCAGCGCAGGGCCAGAAGTAACCTTTTTACGGGCGACCTTTTTGGACTTTTTCTGACGCTGCTGTGCGGCGCTGATCACCATTTCAGCCAGCTGTTCAGCCTGCTCAACATGATGATTAAGCCATAGTGAGAAGGCGTCTTTCACTACGCCAGAAACAAAGCCTGCAATGGTACGAGATGAGAGGCGCTCTTTGGTCTGCCCAGCAAACTGGGGGTCGAGCATTTTCACCGAGAGCACGAAAGAGGCACGCTCCCACAGGTCTTCGGCGGTAAGTTTAATGCCCCGAGGCAACAGGCTACGGTATTCACAAAACTCCCGCAGCGCGTCTAACAGGCCAGAGCGAAACCCATTGACATGGGTGCCGCCTTGGGGAGTCGGGATCAGGTTAACGTAGCTCTCCAGCAGCGCCTCACCGCCTTCGGGTAGCCACTGAATTGCCCAATCCACGCCGTGCTCATCATCAATAAAGTGACCAATGAAGGGCTCTTTGGGCAATACCTCGTAGCCGTCGGTGGCTTCGGCTAGGTAGTCGCGCAGGCCATCTGCATAGGCCCACTCGGTTTTGGTTCCGTCGGGTTCTACCAGCGTGACGGACAGCCCAGGGCACAGCACGGCTTTGGCGCGCAACAGGTGTTTTAGCTTGGAGAGTGCAAGCTTCGGGTTATCGAAGTAGCTTTCATCGGGCCAGAAACGCACCAACGTACCGGTCGCCTTCTTGGCAGCTTTACCAATTTCATGCAGCTCTTCGACTTTTTCACCAAACTCAAACGCCATGGCGTGACGCGTGCCGTTACGCGTAACTTCAACGTCTAGCCTGCGCGACAGAGCATTAACCACCGACACCCCTACCCCGTGCAAGCCCCCTGAAAAGCGGTAGCTGGTGGAGGAGAACTTGCCGCCCGAGTGCAGCTTGGTGAAGATCAGCTCAACGCCCGACACGCCGTGCTCGGGGTGCAGGTCGATGGGCATGCCGCGACCATTGTCCTGAACCTCAATAGCGCCATCGCTATGCAGCACCACGCTAATCGCCGTGGCGTGACCGGCGAGCGCCTCATCGACACTGTTGTCGATCACCTCTTGAGCGAGGTGGTTGGGCCGCGATGTATCGGTGTACATACCGGGACGCTTACGCACCGGTTCGAGCCCGGACAGGACTTCAATAGAGCTCGCGCCGTACTGGGAGGCATCAAACTGGGTCATGTAGCGTCAGTTCCTGAAAAATAACGGTTCCTGAGAAAAGTAGACGTGCCAGCCGCACAGCTAGTGACAAGCGCGGCTGACAAATGGGCACAGGATAGCGGAAAAGCAAAAAGCTGTATATCTAGCCATGCTTATCGCAAGCAATGTGATAGAGGGCATCCCCCTCGTCAGAGGTTGCGGAGCGCCATTACTTGCTCGCTGACTCCTGCTCCGCTGCCCAAAACGCCTCGATTAGCCCACGGCTAGAGGCATCCATGCGGGATATATCACCCTCACCATCGATGATTGCCTGGGTATCAGTGGCAATTTGCTTGCCGAGTTCTACGCCCCATTGATCAAATGGATTGATGTCCCATATCACCGCCTGCACAAATACTTTGTGCTCGTACAGGGCAATCAGCGCACCCAGGGTCGCTGGCGTTAGTTTATCCAACAGCACGGTAGAAGAGGGCTGATTGCCTCGGTAGCGCTTGTGCTCTGGGCGGGGGCCATCATCTTCCAAGGCGTCATCTCCTAGCATGAGTACCCGGGACTGGGCGAAGCAGTTCGCCAGCGCCAACCGGTGCTGGGCTTTCAAGTGGCGGCGGGTATCCGGGTCTTCTACCTCATCGTAGCGTTTCAACGGGGCAATAAAATCACACACCACCGGCTGAGTGCCTTGATGAAGCAACTGATAAAACGCGTGCTGCGCGTTGGGGCCAAGCTGCCCCCATAGTACCGGGCAGGTTGAGTAGTTCACCGCCTTACCCTGACTGGTGACTGACTTGCCGTTGGATTCCATCTCCAGCTGTTCAAGATAGGCAGCAAAGTACTCCAACCGTCCATCGTAAGGCAGAATCGAATGGGCGCGAATATCTAGAAAATTGACATTCCAAATACCTGCCAAGCCCAACAGCACCGGCAGATTGTCTTCCATCGGCGCATTGCGGAAATGAGTATCCATCGCATGGGCACCCGCCAGCAGTTCGCGGAAGTTCTCCATGCCAACTACCAGCGCAATAGGCAAGCCAATGGTGCCCCATAGCGAGTAGCGCCCTCCTACCCATTCCCAGAACATCAGCTGATGATCTGACGCAATTCCCCACTCGCTCATTTTATCGGGGCTAGCGGAAACCCCTATGAAGTGCTGGCGAATGACCAGCTCCGCGCTGACGGGATTGGCATGGGTACGGGGTTGCTGGCCGCCATCCAACACATCGCTATGCTTGGAAAGCCGCCCTAGCAGCCAGTCGCGGGCTGTGTTGGCATTAGAAAGCGTATCGATGGTGGTGAACGACTTTGACGAGAGCACAAAAATAGTCGTTTCCGGATTAAAGCGGCTTAAATAATCCGCCAGTTGGGAGCCATCCATAGTGGAGGCAAAATGTACCTCTACCGGGTGAATATCCTTCGGTCGATAGTCCGCCAGGGCGTGGGTGACCATCAGCGGCCCTAAGTCCGAGCCGCCCACCCCCAGGTTCACCACATGCCGGATCGGTTTGCCGGTCGCCCCCCGCCACTGCCCCGCGTGCAGCCGCTGCACTAGGCGCTCCATCTGGGCAAGACTCTCATGCACGTCGCTGACCACGTTGTGGCCTTCCACATTAAGCACGGCATCGGCAGGTAGCCGAAGAGCGGTGTGCAGCGCTGGACGATTTTCGCTTACATTTACCCGCTTACCGCTCAACAGGGCATCAATCGCCCCTGGCACGCCTGCTTCATGGGCAAGTGCTAACAGGTGTTCTAGGGTGTCGTCGTCCCAGCGCTGCTTGGAAAGGTCCAGGGTGAGCCCCGCCACTTGACGCGTAAAGTTAGTCCAGCGGCTGGCATCGTCGCCAAATAGATTTCTCAAATGAACGCGTTGCAGCGACTGAGCATGCTGCGTAAGCGTTTGCCATGCGGGTAGCGTATCTGGGGTTGCGCGTGTTGCTGATGCCATGTGCCCTCTCCTGTGGCGTCATTCCATGTGGCAGGAATCTGTGATGGGCAGGTCTGTTCTGGTTAACCAAGGCCGCGTAAACTACGCAGCCTCATTAACAAACCTGGCTAGCCCATGAGTGATGCATCTTACCGCGACGCTATCTTTTCAACACCCCTTGATAAGGTGGCAAGGTTCTCCTTCGACGAACAGGTGGTCGCGTGCTTCCCTGATATGATCCGCCGTTCGGTGCCCGGCTATGGGCAAATCCTTGGCATGTTGAGCTTAATTGCCCAGCGCCACCTGCGCCACGGCGCCCACGTCTACGACTTGGGCTGCTCATTGGGGGCGTCGGGGTTGGCGCTGGCGGGCGCGCTGCCTGCCGATGCGTTTCGCTACACCGGGGTCGACCTTTCACCTGCCATGGCGGCTAGGGCCAAGCAAACGTTTCAAGAAGAGTGCCCTGATCACGCCATGCAGGTGGAAGAAGCCGACATACGCACGCTTGAGTATGCGCCTTCGGGCATGATCATTCTCAACTTTACGCTGCAGTTTCTACCGCCCGCTGATCGTGATGCGCTGTTAACACGGCTTTACGACGCATTAGAACCCGGCGGCGTGCTGATTTTGTCGGAAAAAACCATCGATGCCGACGAGCGCGACAACGCCTGGCGGGTGGAGCGCTACCACGACTTCAAACGAGCCAATGGCTACAGCGATATGGAAATCAGCCAAAAGCGCACCGCGCTGGAAAACGTCTTGATCCCTGACACCTTAGATGCCCTCCATGGCCGCTTAGTCAAGGCGGGTTTCCCCCGCTCAATGACCTGGTTCCAGTACCTGAATTTCACCTCGCTAATCGCCTTTAAGGAGGGGTGACGTGCCGCTATTGCCCGACGACCATCGCGTGCTCTATCAAGCGTTTTTAGACCAGGCAACGCAAGACGCCACGTTAACACCGTGGCTAGCCAAGCTACCCGAGCAGCTCGCCAATGGGCTAGACCGCCAGCGCCACGGCGACCTTTCGGCCTGGGAAAAAGCAGTCGCTAAACTGCCCAGCCTGCCAGCTGAGCGCCACGTCGATCTGACCAGCGATACGCTGACGGTCGACGTGGCCTTGACTGATAGCCAGCAGCGCCAGTGCTTTAACCTGCTGCGCAAGCTCGCCCCCTGGCGCAAAGGCCCCTTTCGGCTTGGTGGTATTGATATCGACACCGAGTGGCGCTCTGACTGGAAATGGCAACGCGTCGCCCCGCACCTCGCCCCCTTAAAGTACCGCAAGGTACTGGATGTGGGCGGCGGCAGCGGCTACCACGCTTGGCGCATGGCCGGTGAGGGCGCAGCTTTTGTACTGGTCATTGACCCTTCGCCGCGCTTTTACTGGCAGTTTCAGGCGGTGCGCCACTTTGTCGGCAACGCTGATGAAGGCCGTACGCAGTTTCTGCCGGTGGGCATAGAAGACGTACCGGAAAAACTGGGCTTTTTCGATACGGTATTTTCCATGGGCGTACTCTACCACCGCCCTTCACCTCTTGAGCACTTACAGCAGCTGAAAGATGCGCTAGCCCCCGGCGGCGAACTGGTGTTAGAAACGCTGGTGGTGGAAGGCGATGAACAAACGGTGTTTGTGCCCGGCGAGCGCTACGCCGCAATGCCCAACGTTTATTTCCTGCCCTCTTCAAAAGCGCTTTGCCACTGGCTAGAACGGTGTGGATTTACCAACGTGCGCGTGGTGGATGAAGCGGTAACAACGCTTGACGAGCAACGCTCAACCGAATGGATGACCTATCAATCACTGGCGGATTTTCTCGACCCCAACGACCGTACGCGCACCATTGAAGGCTATCCCGCCCCACGGCGAGCGGTGATATTAGCGAATAAGCTTGGCCTATCCGCTGCAACATAACCTAGCGCCTCAAAATCACCAGCCAGCGGCCCAAGTTCATCACGCTGGCAAGTGATGCAGCTACGTAGGTAAACGCGCAAGCGGTGAGTACGTGGCGAGCACCGGGCATATCGTAGGGGGGGACGTACTCTTTGAGCAGTGGCAGTGCGCGGTTAAAACTGGCATCGAACTCCACGGGTAGCGTTACGAGATGCACGAGCGCGGCGGTACCAAAGCTAATCACCGCCATGGCGATCACCACGGCTAACCCGCCTGGCAGCCGGGTAAGCACAAACAGGAAAGGGGCCGCCATCATTAAAATAGCGCCCAGCTTTTCGGCTTTCTGAGCCACTTGCACTAAACGGCTGCGCGCTAGCAAGGGCGTATAGCCTTCATGGTGCTGGATGGCATGCCCCACTTCATGGGCAGCCACGGTGACGGCGGTAAGCGAGCGGCCATCGTAGTGGTCGGGGGAAAGGCGCACACACCGCGCTTCGGGGTCATAGTGGTCGCCATACTCCGTGCGCTCAACTTTTACGCCTTCAACTCCTAGCCTGCGTAGTAAGTGGTCGGCTAGCTCCGCCCCGGTGCCCGGGTAATCGTCACGCCCACGGGTATGGCGCTTTAGCACCCATTTCGCCCACAGGTTGGGCAGCACAAAAACTGCCAGCGCCAACGCAATTAATACGATGAACATAGAAGCACTGAGCCTGAAAACGCCGCGAACATAATATTCACCCCTGATGAAAGGTCTAACTAAATGACCCGTTTATAGGCATTTAGTTTTATCACGTTCGCCGCAGCGCTGCATATGGCAGAGCTGGTTTGCCATTCAGTCCGGGTTGTTTCGGTGTGTTTCGACATCCCGCTGCACTGCCTGCAGCCCTCTGGCAGAAATATCGCCTTGGGCATAAGCATGCTCAGCAATCAAGATACTGTCTGCCGCGAGCACCAATTCACACGCGGTATCAGCCAATTCATCACGCAAGCGTTGAATAGCCGCTTCGCGCTTAGGGTCTTTATCTACCCGCCGAATATAGATCGCTTTAATCCGCCCTGGATAGGCTTTGACGACCTCGGTATAGACCTCCGGGTCGTGCTGGCCGCTATCACCAATTAAGATACACGGCATATCGCTATAGAGCGTCAACATACGATCGATAAGATCACGCTTATGGGCTTCCGCTCGCCGCGGCCATGGCTTGCGCAATGATATCCCCCACTCGCGCAGAAAGAGAATAGGGCCAACGGGAATGCGGTTAAGCTGAAAGAAGGTTTCCAGCATTTCATAAATAGCCCAAGGCCCCCTGGAAACATACAGAATAGGCCGCTCAGCCTTTTCGCTTTTACCGCGATAGAGCGCCTGATAGAGAGAAGCAACCCCAGGAAATGCCGTGCGACGATGAGGTTTACGCACAAATAAGCGGTAAAGCATTTTGAGCTTTTCTGCCACGCCAGTGAACATAACCGTATCGTCGATATCGCTAATGACAAGCAGGTCAGCCTCAGGCGGTGGCACGTAAACCTCAACGCTGGTGCGAACGGGCGCCTGCCCTTTGGCGTGCACCAAGATATCGGCTCGGTGCCAGGAAACATCCACCGGCAGGGTGGAACTGATAGGCAAATGAGCGTCAAAATAGCCGTCGCGATCGGTTGTCATGCATAGCTGATTGCCGCCCACATGGATCTCAACCTGAGCATCAGGTAAACCACGCCGAAAGATACGCCGGGCCACATCGGCTGTGTCCCGCAGCATTCCTCGGCGAGGTATCGCACGCCCCAGGGCCGCCTGACGAAACACCCGGCCCATAACAAATATTTCACGCTGAGAACCGTAACCACGATAAGGATGCACAACCATCCCACCGCGCCCGCTGTCCCGCTTCATGGGCTTTGCAATAACGTGAGTGAGCCTTTTGGCAAAGCTTACCCATGGGTGATACCACGCCATTAAGCGTACAAGCCGGGGCAGCGGCACGGCGAGTATTTACCGGGTAGCGGAAAAACGCCTTTGGCGAACCTAGCCCTACGTTTAGCGCGCATTAAGTGGTTCATCATGCTCTCCTTTTCCTGATGAGATAGAGGTCAACAGCTGTTAACCAGTTTGGCGCATCCGTTACCACCGTCAAGCGCCACAAGCCAAGCAACTGGTAACAAGGCACTTGAACCCTCCGGCGATTCATTCCAAGAATAGAATCACGGATTCTTATCACTCTCACGCGCTTTGTGGCCAAAGCGTGGAGAGCGTGACCGGGGTTCGCGGTATATGAGTCGACATCTGCGATCTCACACGGGCAGTCGGCTTACGCTGACCGCCCTGAAAAACAACATGGCCGCGAGCGGCGATGTTATAGGCCGCGTTAAGATCGGCGTGGTAGCGCTTGCCGGAGCGAAACGTGCACTGGCTGTAGTTGCTCTTATCGCGCTTTACCTGCCCAGAGCCGTCGAAGGCGTGGCGGGACGTACCACGGGCATACACAGCGACACAACGCAGCCCGACTTCGACGGCTTTGCTACCGATGCGTGCCACAAGCTGACGATGAAACCAGCGGTGAAACCGCGCCTTCATCGGCGTGCGCTTTTGGCCCGCCTTAGGTCGCCAGCCCTTCAGGTTTTCGACTGCAATGGCCTGGCAGTGATGATCAACCGCTAGGTTGACCAGTTGCCGACTGATCTGATGGGCTTGGTTATCGGCGAGATGGCTCAACCGTTGGTGGTCGCGGCGACAAAACCCTGGCGGCAACCGACTACCGTGGCGGGTGTGCTTTTTAGCGGTCTGGCGAATGCGGGCCATCAGTCGATACTCCCGGTCTTTATCCGTGCGCGAGATAAAGCCTCGCGCATGGACAGTGCCTTGAGTATCGACGACCGCCCAGGTGGCCGCTGTATTAATGCCCACATCCACTGCTAGCACACGATCAGGAGCACCTTTCACTGGCTTCGGTGGCTCGAATTGCTCAGGCAACGATAGTTGCCACTGTCGTCCGTTGGTGGTCAGCAGTGGGGATTTTGCCTTGCCTTTGCCTCGAAACCGGCAGGTGCCTTTTAGCCCAAATCTCATCCAGATCCAATCATTCTGCCAGCGCACCTTGATGAAGGCATGGGTGGCATCGGCATTAATCTTGGCGCACTGGCTGCCGTAAAGGCTTGGAAAGGTTTTGGTGCTGGAGGTTAGGCGAGGTGGCTTGGCGTGTGGATGTTTGCGCTGACCACATCGCCACTGGTCAAATCGCGTGACGAAGGAGCGAACTTGGCCCACTGCATCCATGATGGCCACGCGGCGAAGATAGGAAGGAAATTTGTAGTAGCGGTTGGCAAAGTAAGTATAGCGTACCTGCGGGCGCTTGGCGGTCGGATGAATCAGCGCCTCAATGATCTTTACTGCTTGGTTGCCCTGCGAGGCCCCCACCGTCGGCCAGTGGGTATAAGCCACGGTCATCAGATCGCGCACCAACCGCCGATACAGCGCCAGCGTATTCGCCAGCGCCTGTCGTTGATCGGCGCTGGTAACCTGAAGGGTGAGGGTGTCAGAACGAATAATAAGCATCAGATAACTATATATTTATACAGACATACAGGCAAGCAAGGCTAACGCCTTGCCCTGCCTTGACTGACGATTCATTCAGAGAATCGAATCGCAGAATGCGGCAGGAATTTGTTCAAACGTTGTACAGCGCATTGTCAAAAGCACTTAAAATACCATGCCCTACGTTTAATACCGTGAGTGCATGTACGTCAGGCCGCCGTGCATTAAAGCAGTTTTAGGTACACTATGCGCTTTAACAGACACAATAATGCAGGATGTTATGCCACCAGGTGACAACCCTTTTTATACGGCGCTTACGCTGATTCTGGGAATGGATCATGGGCTATTTTCGATTGTACTTTTATCGCTTAAGGTATCGCTGTTTGCGGTGATTATCGCAAGCTTACTGGCGCTGCCGCTAGGCGCGGCGCTGGCATTATGGCGCTTTCCTGGCCGCAATGCGCTGATTGTATTGCTCAATGCGTTGATGGGACTGCCCCCTGTGGTGGCGGGGCTATGCGTTTACCTACTGCTCTCCCGTGCGGGGCCACTGGGCCAGTTCGGGCTACTGTTTACGCCTACGGCAATGGTGATTGCTCAAGTTATCCTGGTATTCCCTATTATCGCTGCGCTGACCCGCCAACAGGTTGAAGCGCTGCACGGCGAGTACGCCGAACAACTCAGCTCACTGGGGCTTAGCCAACTGCGCATGATGCCGACACTTCTCTGGGATGCGCGCTTTGGTCTGTTAACCGTGATACTGGCAGGCTTTGGCCGCGCCAGCGCAGAAGTGGGTGCGGTGATGATAGTGGGAGGCAATATTGATGGCGTTACCCGCGTGATGACCACCAGCATTGTGCTGGAGACCAGTAAAGGCAACCTGGCGCAGGCACTGGGATTAGGTATTGTGCTGCTGACCCTGGTAACGCTGATTAACGCCGTAGCGCATTTAGTCAGCGAAACAGCTAAGAGACGGCTAGGATGAACGCGCCGCTCTCGCCTTGCGTGCAGGCTGTGACATCCAACGTGCCGACGCTACGCCTTGAGCAGGCGAGTTTTGAACACCGCGGTCACCGGCTGCTCTCCCCCACTACGCTATTGTTTTCTGGCTGTCAGCGCACGTTGATCATGGGCCCTAACGGCGCAGGCAAAAGTCTATTAATGCGCCTAGCCCACGGCCTCTTACGCCCTAGCAGCGGCCACATCACTTGGGGAGTCAAGCCACCGGTACAGGCAATGGTATTTCAGCGCCCGGTACTGCTGCGCCGCTCAGCGCTGGATAACCTGACCTACGCCCTGGCAGTGCGCCAAGTGCCGCGCCACCAACGCAAAACCCTCGCCCTGCAAGCACTGGATAAATTTGGCCTGGCAGCGCTCGCCAAGCGCCCTGCCCGGGTGCTTTCCGGCGGCGAACAGCAGCGGCTAACCTTGGCCCGCGCTTGGCTGCTTAATCCAGCGGTACTGTTTTTAGATGAACCCACCTCCGCACTCGACCCCGCTGCCATCAAAGCGGTTGAAGACGCAGTTAATGAATTCCATCAGAACGGTACCCGCATCATCATGACGACCCACGACCTGCACCAAGCGCGTCGTTTAGCCGATGACGTGCTGTTTATGCATAACGGGCACGCGCTGGAGCATACGCCTGCCCAGCAGTTTTTTAATGCGCCCGCCTCACCCCAGGCAGGTGCGTTTATTCGTGGCGAGCTTGTTTGGTGACGCCTGCCCATATCATCATTCACGCTTAAGCAAGGAGCCACCCCATGCAAACACCCACAGCGGTTATCGCTAGCTTGTTAGGGCTCTCGTGGAGCGCATCACTACTTGCCGCAGATGACTTCATCACCCTCGCTTCTACCACCTCCACCGAAAATTCAGGCCTGTTTAGCGCGATTATTCCGGTGTTTACCGAACAGACCGGCATTGAAGTGCGCGTAGTCGCGGTAGGCACTGGCCAAGCGTTTGAAATTGCCCGGCGAGGCGATGCCGACAGCCTGCTGGTACATGACTCGGCTGGGGAAGCGCAGTTTATCGCCGCTGGTTATGCCAGCGAGCGCCTGGACGTCATGTATAACGACTTTGTGATTGTAGGGCCAAACGACGATCCAGCGGAGATTACAGAAAGCGAGCGCGTAGCCGATGCATTAGCACGGATTGCAGCAAGCAACTCACCCTTTGCCTCTCGGGGTGATGACAGCGGCACAAACCGTGCCGAGCAGCGGCTATGGGAAGACGCAGGCGTTACTCCACAGGGTAAATGGTACCGTGAGCTGGGTAGCGGCATGGGGCCGACGCTGAACACCGCAGCCGGCATGAACGCCTACACGTTCACTGATCGTGCGACCTGGGCGGCCTTTCAGAATCCACAGGACTTAGCGTTGCTGTTTGAAGGGGACAGTGCGCTGTTTAATCAGTATGGCAGCCTAATGCTATCTGAAGAGCAATACCCCCACTTAAAACATGATTTAGCGGCTCAGTGGCACCAATGGCTGGTATCTGTCGAAGGACAACAGGCCATCGCAGACTTTACCGTTGGCGGACAGCAGCTGTTCCTCCCTAACGCGGAGTAACCCCTGCCAGTACGCAAAAGCCGCCTTGATCGCAGTGATCAAGGCGGCTTTTTGTTGCTGCTGTCTATTGCTTTACGGCAACGCGCTAACGAAGTAGGTCGCGGATATCCTTCGCTTCCCAATGGGGAAAGTGCTTGCGCACCAGGGCATTCAAATCCCGCTCAAAAGCGACCCAATCGGTAGCGTTAGCTTGCTCACGGGCATTGGCCGCACTACGAATCATGCCTGCACCGACGGTCACGTTACTTAGCCGATCAATGATTATAAAGCTGCCCGTACCGGGGCTGGTGCGGTAGTTATCAACTGGAATTGCGGCGGTCAGCTCGACCTCGCAGCGGGCAATGGCGTTTAAGCCCAGCGCATCGGTGGTGTGCTTTTCCAGCGTATTGACATCGATCTGGTACTCAATCGCGCTTACCTGACCCGAAAGATCACGGGTGGCAAGCTTAAAGTCATAAAGCTTGCCGGGGGTGAGCGTCTCTTCATGCATCCAGACAATGTCGGCGTTGAACGCATTGGAAAGCGGCAGCTCAGCGTCTGCGCTGACAATCCAATCCCCACGGGAAATGTCAATTTCATCCTCTAAGGTGACGGTGATCGCCTGCCCTGGGTAGGCAGCCTCTAGGTCACCATCAAAGGTCACCACACGGGCGACGCGCGATGTTTTACCCGATGGCAGCACCTTCACTAACTGCCCAGGGCGCACGACGCCCGCCGCCAAGGTGCCGCAATAACCGCGAAAATCTAGGTTCGGGCGGTTAACGTACTGCACTGGCAGCCTTAGATCCGTGAGGTTTTGGTCGCGGCTAATTTCCACGCTTTCCAGCATTTCGATGAGCGTTTTACCTTCGTAGCGTTCATCAGTACTCGCATCAAAATACCAGGGCGTTTGTTCGCTTTGATTTACCACGTTGTCGCCGTTAAGGGCCGACATCGGCACAAAGCGGATGTCCGGCGCACTCAGGTTAGTGGCAAATTCGCGGTACTCGGCAACGATTTCATTAAAGCGCGCCTCAGAAAAGCCCACCAAATCCATCTTATTGACCGCAATCACCAAATGCTGGATACCCAGCAAGTCAGCAATAAAGCTATGGCGTCGGGTTTGGGTCTGCACGCCATAACGGGCATCAATCAGAATAATCGCCAGGCTCGCAGTAGAAGCACCTGTGGCCATATTACGGGTGTACTGCTCGTGCCCTGGGGTATCGGCAATAATGAACTTACGCTTATCCGTCGAGAAAAAACGGTAGGCGACATCAATGGTAATGCCCTGCTCACGCTCAGACTGCAGGCCATCTACCAATAGCGCCAAGTCCACCGTATCGCCGGTGGTGCCGCTGGTTTTGGACGCTTGAGTGATTGCCGCCAGCTGATCTTCAAAGATCATTTTCGAGTCGTGGAGCAATCGACCAATCAACGTGGACTTGCCATCATCAACGCTGCCGCAGGTGATAAAACGCAGCAAATCTTTGTTTTCATGCTCGTGCAGGTACTGCTCGATATTATCCGCGATTAAATTGGACTGGTGAGCCATTAAAAGTACCCCTCACGTTTTTTCTTCTCCATCGAGCCTACCTGATCACGATCAATGGCCCGGCCGCTGCGCTCGCTGGTTTTGGTCAACAGCATCTCTTGAATAATTTCCGGCAAGGTAGCTGCTTCAGACTCCACTGCACCGGTCAGCGGGTAGCAACCTAATGTCCTAAACCGAACAAACTTCTCTTCCGGCACTTCATCTGGCTCGAGGGGTAGGCGGTCATCATCGACCATTACTTGCATACCGTCACGCTCCACCACCGGGCGCTTGGCGGCGTAGTAGAGTGGCACGATAGGAATCGACTCAAGGTAGATGTACTGCCAGATGTCCAACTCGGTCCAGTTAGAGAGCGGGAACACGCGGATAGACTCACCTTTATTGACCTTGGCGTTGTACACATTCCAGAGCTCAGGGCGCTGATTTTTCGGGTCCCAGCGGTGGTATTTATCGCGGAAAGAGTAAACGCGCTCTTTGGCGCGAGACGCCTCTTCATCACGGCGGGCGCCGCCGAAGGCCGCATCAAAGCCGTACTTATCCAGGGCTTGTTTCAGCGCCTGGGTCTTCATAATGTCGGTGTACTTGGCGCTACCATGATCGAAGGGGTTGATATTGGCCGCCCGCCCCTCTTCGTTGGTATGCACAATCAGTTCCATCCCCGCTTCTTCTGCCATGCGGTTGCGAAACTCGATCATTTCCCGAAATTTCCAGGTGGTGTCGACATGCATCAGCGGAAACGGCGGCGTGCCGGGGTAGAACGCTTTGCGAGCCAGATGGAGCATGACCGAGGAGTCTTTACCGATAGAGTACATCATGACCGGGTTGCTAAACTCGGCGGCCACTTCCCGGATAATGTGGATCGATTCAGCTTCTAGCTGCTTTAAGTGGGTCAAACGCGCGGCATCAGGTACGCCGGGCACCTCTTGCCGAACCGTCGACGGCGCAGAAAACTGGTTCATTACCTACTCCCTCACAAAACGAAGCTTGCATGTGCAAACACTGTTTGCCGTCACACTGGGTATTACCCAGGGGTGGCTAATGATGAGTAGGGTAACGCTGGGCCAATAATAACCCAAAAGAATTAATAACTATCTTTTTATAACCAAAAAAATAAAACTGTCTGCACCAGAGAATCTGCTTTACCACGTTCCTCTAGGAGGAAGGTCACATGACATGCGCCCACGGACAAAGTCGTCAGCGAAAATATCTCTGGCAACACCGCGCCCTAACTGACGCTGAGTCCCGGCTAGCGTAGCGCAGCGGTTATTAGAACCGTATAAGGCGGGGTCTCGGCGACATAGTTGAGCGCGCTGACCATCAAAGCGCGCATACCCCTGCCGGTTGCGGTAAGTGCTTACTGACACCAGAGGAACATCAATGGTGTGTCCCACTACTGCATCAAAAGCCACTGGCTCAATGGGTTGCCAGTCACGGCCAAAATATGCGTGTCCCTCAAAAACGCACTGGATACGCTGACCATAAGCAGCATTTTGTAGCGCACTTCTTAAGGCTAGCGCCTCTGCCTCTGCGATTGCCTGTCGAGCTGCTGCGGCGGCGCGGCGCTCTTCAGCCTTGCGCATATCTAATGCTGCTTGCTGCTCACGTATTTGCAACTGCCGCTCAGGTGAAAGTGCTTGCCACTCCTCTTCGCTCATCCCTAGAGGATAGCTGGAAGCACAGCCAGTAATTATCAGTAATAAGCCCACTATGAAAATGAAGGTTTTCATTTCTTGTTCCGTATCTACGGCAGTCAACGCTGGGAAGCGGCTAATAACTTACGCGCTCTACCCAAGTCTGCCATTCGCTGCCTTGTAAATCGATAACGCGATAGCCAGGCCGAGAGGCTTCATCAATCGCGAAGCTTTCAGCACTGGGCATAAACTGATCCGCCATGGCTGGGCAGCCATACACGCCGATGTCCGCTCCCGCCACGCTATGCTTCTGTGCATAGGCCTGATGGGCATGACCAAATAGCACTATCTTTACCTGGGGGTAGGCACTTAACACTTGCCAAAAGGCATCACGGTCTTGCAAACCAATGGCGTCCATCCACGCTGCCCCCACGGCTACTGGCGGATGATGCATCGCAATTAGCGTCGGCCTGTCGTCGAATTCAAGCTGTGCGGCAAGGGTGGAGAGCTGCTCGCTGCCTAGCCTACCGTATGGCTGCCCCTCAACCCGAGTGTTTAGCAGCAGTAGGCGCCACTGCTCTAGATCCACTTCTTCAAGCAGCGGATGTTCCGCCAGCATCAGCTCAGGCTGATCGTGATTGCCAGGAATCCAGAACCATGGGCAAGGCAGCGTAGCCAGTGCCTGACAGGCCAGCGAGTAAGAGGCAGAGGTTTCATCCTGGCTGACATCACCGGTGAACACGACGATGTCGGGCCGCTCGGCGATGACGCGCTCAAGCACCTGCTGAAATTGTCGCCAAGGCACACCGGCTCTAGAGCGTGCTTCTTTATCGGCATGTAAGTGAGCATCGGTAATTTGCACCAACCGCATTTAAGGTGTCTCCGGCACATCATAGGCGTGGCCATGGGCCAAACCGTGGGCTAACCACTCGCCCAAAAAACGGTTGAGCTGCAGCTTTTCATCGGGTTGGTGCATTTTGGCATTGGGGTAACGGTAGCGGCCGCTGAAGTGACGCTCGCGCTGAAAGTCCGTCACCTCGGCCATACGCACGTCATGGTAGAGGTGGACGCGCATCCGCGGCCCTTCAATCACCGCATCCAGAGGGCCGCTCTGGGAAACTTCTATCATGGTGGTATAGGGGGCCTGCTGCACAATGGTCAGATGTAGATCGCCAAAGTGCTGGTCGTCGCCATGCAGCGCAATATCGCGCTGCTGGCCACACTCCATATCCCCTACCAGACGAATCAAGCGCAGGTAATTAGCGCTACACTCACCCTGCAGAGATTTTAAATCGGTGACATAGGCAGCTCTGGCCATGCTCACTCCTTAATCAGGTTCGCTTGGCATCTGTGTTTGGCAATACAGCGCGATGAGAGGCCGCGCGCAGCGACGCGCGCTGCCCTGCTAACCAGTAAAGCGCAATCAAACACATGGCGTTGTCGAGCCTTCCCTGCTCCAGGAGTTCCCATACAGTGGGATAATTAACGACATGAACACGAATATCTTCGTGCTCTTCATCCAATCCATGAATACCGCCCAGCCCTTGGCTATCGATCAGCCCGCAAAAGAGCGTCACCCGCTCGTTACAGGCGCCGGGGCTTGGGTAGTAGGTGTGCAGCTTAGTGATCTGGCCAACGTGGCATCCCGCTTCTTCCAGCGCTTCTCGGCGGGCGACCTCTTCAAGCGGTTCATCCTTATCCGCAAGCCCGGCCACCAGTTCTAATTTCCAAGGAGAAAGCGGGTCATCAATGGCCCCTGCACGAAACTGCTCAATCAGCACCAGAGCATCTTTAACGGGGTCATACAGCAGAACGCCTACCGCATCATGGCGATTATGCACTTCACGGCGCATGGTGCCGCTCCAGCCCCCTTCAAACAGACGATGGCGCAGTTCCAGTGCTTCCAGGCGGAAGAAACCTTGATAGAGAGTATCGCGCTTAAGAAGCTCAACGTCGCTACGGCCAAGTTGAGGCGGTGCCGAGGGGTTCGAACTATTCACCATGAAGCACTCCCGATGATAACAATCGATCTATTATCAATGCTCACCACCGGGAATGCCAATGCCGCTATAACTGGCTAGAAAAACTGGCTAGAAAAACCATCTTGAAAAGCTGACTTAAAAAAACCTCTAAAACTATAGCATTTGCAGCAGTGCCTCTGCATCTTGGCGCAGTGCTTCATCAGATGCTTGGCGGCTATCACGCGCGGTACCGTTGACAGCGCGTTCAGCATGCTCGCGGGCGGCTTGTGTGTTGCCCTCTTCTTTTAAGAACGCCGCATAGTAGTAGTTAACGTCAATACCGTCAGGGCGGATCTCTAACGCTCGCTGAAACATGCGCTCAGCAGTATTGCTATTGCCGAACCCTAGCGGGCGACCCGGCGCGCGATCATACAGGGCACCAAGGGTTACATACGCCGAGCCATTGCCACCCTGCGGGTCGATCTCAATTGCTCGCTCTAACACATCACGGGCATCGCCAGCGGTGCCTAACGCGCCTAGACCGCCACGCTCACGGGCATAGGAAGCCAGCACAATACCCTGCCAAATCAGCACTTCAGCTTCATTTGGGTGCTGGCTCGCAAGGTTTTCGGCTTCGCTTGCCAGCGCTCTTAGTGTGCCTTCGCGCTGATTCGCCGGCATATCAGTCACGGTGTTTTCCCAACGATTTTTCAGTGAGAACAGTTCACCGTCATAGGCCGACGCAGTTAACGGCGCTAAGGCCAGGGTACTGCCTAGGGCAGCAGCGATCAGTAAGCGAGAAAAAGGGTGTGTACGCATTAAAAGCTCCTAGATTATTTTTATACATGGATGACTGGAATAGCTTCCCCTCACAATGTAACGAACGTTTGAATGATTCGCCAGTAGATCATCGGCTATGTGATAGTGAGCGCCCTTAGCGTAAGCTAGTCATTTTGTTCAAGGCGAAGAAAACCGATGAAAGGCCGCAATATGACGCGCTGGCGCGACCCAGCTAAAGATCCGCGCCAAGCGCCCAAAAGCAATTTAATTACCGCCGAAGGCGCTGCCCGCCTGCGCAGCATTTTAGATCACCTGTCCCGGGTGAAGCGGCCAGAAATATCGGCCAAGGTAGGCGAGGCCGCCGCCCAGGGCGACCGTAGCGAGAACGCGGATTACACCTACAACAAAAAAGAGTTAAATCGCGTTATTGCGCGGATTAGCTACTTAACCAATCGTTTGGATGAGCTGCAGGTCGTTGATAGGTTACCGGCCAACACCGATAAGGTGTTTTTTGGTGCCTTTGTAGATTTGGAAGATGAGGAAGGCGAAGCACTCTCCATTCGGATTGTTGGCCACGATGAAATCGATACTAAAAAACGCTGGATCAGTATCGATGCCCCCATGGCCAAAGCGCTGCTAGGCAAAGAGGTAGGCGACGACGTAACGGTGCTTACGCCCAACGGCGAAACGCTCTACACCATTACCGCCATTCGCTACACTGGCAAAGCTTAATCTGCGTTCAGCGCCGTTTTTTGGACGCCTGAACGCTGGTTTTGCTACTGTCTTCCGGCTTGGCACGGTAAACCCGAAAGCGTCGATTATCCGCCAGCGTTTCGAAGCTGCCAAACGTGCGCTCAAGCAGGCCGGGATAAGGTAAAAACGCATTGGCCACTAACACCAGCTGCCCTTTACCGGTTAAATGATTAGGCGCCTCTTCTATCAACCGCGCACTGGATCCATAACTAATCTCGCGCTCTTGGTGAAACGGTGGATTACTCACAATCAGGTCAAAACGCTGCCCTTCAAGCGCCGAGTAAACATCACTTTCCAATACCTGGCCGCTAAGGTGGTTAGCCGCTAGCGTTCGGCGGCAGGCTTCTACTGCAAAAGCGCTTACATCCACGGCGGTAACTTCATGGCCACGGGCCGCTAGCCACGCACTCAAAATGCCATCGCCACAGCCCATATCCAGCACCTTTAATGCTTTTGGGGGCAGGGGCTCTAGGGCTGTTTCTACAGCGTGCAGCAGTAGCTGGGTTCCTTCATCCACTTTGCCATGACCAAACACACCAGGATGGCTCATCAGCGTCAGCGACAATGCTTCAAAGCGTTGCCATGCGCTGTCAGGATTTTCAATAGCCACGGTCCGGGTAGCAAACAAAGAGCAACGCCGAGCGTTATCCAGCTTGTCGCAGCGCATCCCCAGCCCGCTCAGTATTTTTGGCACGCGCTTGATACCGCCCTGGTGTTCACCCACCACGTCAATCGGTGTATTTTCAGGCAGCATGCGGCACAGCCACTCAAGCCACCAGATCCCCAACTGGTGGGCTTTTGGCCAAAATAGTACCACCTGCCCAGCCTGCTGAATAAAAGGCACATCGAACGGGCTAACGGCGGCTTTATCGCGGCCTTCCCACTGTCCACGCAGCGCCACATTATCGCTCACCATCGCTTTGGAGCGATCGATCAGCCAAGGGTCTTCCGGGGGGGCAATCGGCCAAAGCTGGGCTGCCTGCCCATAATAACGTTCAAGGAGTTGGCAAGCGGGCAGTTGAGCACTCATTGGTCAGCCTCGGGTTTGGTGAAGGTATAAAGTAGATAGCGGCCTAGCCGCCAGTGAGGGTCTTGGCGACAATACTGCTTTTCTAGCGCCAGCAGCGATGCCTGCTCACTCTCTTTGCCAGGGGGCTGGCGTAGGTAGTCTTGAAAGATACGTACCCCTGCAACGCTATCCATGATTAAGCCGTTCTCCGATCCCCACTGGCATATTTCATCATGGGTAACCGGGGAAATCGGTGTTAAGCGCTGCCGCTTGCCCTTACCTTCCAACTGGTCACTGAATGCTTTTTGCAGGTTGCCCTTCACCACGTTAGAAAAACGCAGCGCATCGCGGTTAAACACCATTAGGCTTAACTGCCCGCCAGGGGCTAAGAGGCTAGCGAGGGTTTGCATGGCCTGCCGAGGCTCTCCCAACCACTCAAGCACTGCGTGGCAAGTAATCAGCGGCCATGGCCCTGGGGCTTGCTGGGGCAATGCTTGAAGCGGCGCCGACAGGTAATCAAGCTGTTCGGGCAGCATGGCGCCTGCGGCAATACGCTCAGCATGCCAAACGCTTGCATGAGCTAGCATATCCAGGGAAGGCTCTGCCATGGTCACCGCGTGCCCACGCTCGGCAAACCACGCTGAAAGCTGCCCCAAGCCGCCGCCTACATCAAGCACAGGCTGCGCGTTTAGCGTCAGCATATCGGGCAGTAAGTAATCCAGCATAGCCAAGCGCAGCTCGCCCCGGGGTGCTTGATAAAGTGAGCGCGAGAACTTATCGACTAAGCCATCGAAGTAGCGATCTCCCGCCGACGTTAACTCGTAGCTTATAGGTGTATCTGTGGGGTTCATGCAGAGCGCCAAGCGTTGTTTCAAAGCCGCGTAGTTTACCCTGCTTAAACGCCAAACGCTTGCGGGCTAATACGGCATTGCCAATCGTCATGTTGCTCCATGGCGGCCGCTAGCTGAAACAGCTGTTTATCCTCCCCAAGGCGCCCCACCACTTGCACACCAACGGGCAAGCCATTAGCTGCCACATGAAAAGGCACAGACATCGCCGGCTGGCCGGTAAGGTTAGCCAGTTGTGTAAACGGGGTCCGGCGAAGCGCATCCACCGCTAAGCGTTTTAACATGCCCGCTTTTAGTGCCAATGAAGGCACCCCGGGTATGGCTAACAGCGCCATTAACCGCTCGCGGGCGGCAGTCGGATATAGCTCACCCATTTTAGGGGCGGTATCTGCAGCCACCGGCATAACCAACGCATCAAAGCGCTGGTGAAAGTGACTCATCTGCTCAGCAGCCAAATGCCAGTAACGCTTGGCAAGCTCATAATCTCTTGCAGAAAGCTTGGCTCCCAGCCTACCGACAGCTCGGGTGGAAGGCTCAATGGCTAGCCGATGCACCGGCACTCCCGTTTGCTGGCTCACCCAATGCAGGTCTGCGGCTAGGTGGCCTAAATAGAGCGTTAAATAGCTGTCCGCCAGGGCATCACCCTCAACCGGCGGGTCGCACCACTCTACCTCATGCCCCATGGCGGCCAACGCATGGGCAGCTTTCTCAACGGCGGCTGTCACCTCCGCACTTACCTGGGTGCCAAGGCCGCGACTCAAAAAACCGCCTAGCGACACAGCGATACGCAGCGGCTTGCTGGAAGACGATAACGCAGCCACATAGCCCGTCTCACGGGGAGTGGGGTACGGCCCAGAGGGCGCCATGCCATTAATATGCTCTAACAGCGCCGCGCTATCCCGCACGCTACGCGTCAGCGCATGCTCAACCACCGCCCCTTGCCACACCTCACCGTGGGCAGGCGCGAGTGGCACCCGGCCACGGGAAGGTTTAAAACCAAACAGGCCACAGTAACTGGCGGGAATGCGAATAGAGCCACCGCCATCCCCCGCTAGCGCAATGGGCACCATGCCACTGGCTACCGCCGCGGCGGCACCACCGCTTGAACCGCCGGGGGAGTACCCCTCCCGCCACGGGTTTTGTGGATGTGGAAACGCCTTTGGTTCGGTGATGCCCATTAGCCCAAGCTCTGGGGTTGCGGTCTGCCCCATCACCACCAAACCGGCCTCTCGCACGCGCTTAATCAGTAGCGAATCCTCTTTAGGGCGCCAGTTGGCTAGGGCGGCGCTGCCAAAAGCGAGCGGCTCCCCTTCAAGCGCCATCAATAGGTCTTTGCTTAACGTGGGAACGCCAGCAAAAGGGGACTTCTCAGTAACGTTCAACAGCTCCTGGCTGGCTCGCTCAAAACGCGCTCTCACCACCCCATGCAGCGTAGGATTTAGCGCTGTAATCGCACTCATCGCCGCTTCGAACACCTCTTTTGAGCTAACCTCACCACCACGAATCAGCTCAGCGAGGCCGGTGGCATCGTACTGTTGATACTCATGAACGTGCATCGTATTCGCTCGTTGTTGTTGAGACATTCATTCAAGACTAGCAAGGATAACAAGCGGTTGTTAGACGCCAGTCTTACTATCTCCTCGCTGAGATAACGCCCCAGTAAGTGTCGAGTTGATGCCCTTAGCTATCGCACAAGGTACACTGGATATGGTTAGACAATAGATTCATTTGAAAGGCACTTCATGACCAGCGCTCCCCCACTTTATCTGCAAATACAGCAGCACCTGCTAGAGAAAATCCAGGGCGGTGCCTGGCCTGCGCACCACCAGATCCCACCCGAAGAGCAGCTTGCCCGAGATTTTGGGGTAAGCCGAATGACGGCCAATAAAGCGATTCGTGATCTCGTCCAAAAAGGCTACCTAACCCGCCAACCTGGGCTGGGCACTTTTGTAACAGATCGCAAAGCAGAGTCATCTCTGGTTGAGGTGTACAACATTGCCGATGAAGTACGCTCCCGAGGGCATCATTACAGCAGCATCGTGTTGCTCTGCGAAGCCATTAAAGCTGATGACGAAATCGCTTTGCGCCTGGGCGTGCGTCTTGGCAGTCGCGTGTTTCAAACACTGTTGGTGCACTTGGAAAACGACACGCCCATTCAGCTTGAAAACCGCTATGTTAACCCCCGCTGGGTACCCAATTATTTAAAGAGTGATTTTTCGGTACATACACCCAACGAAATATTGGTAGCGGCCTGCCCAATCACTGACGTAGAGCACATCGTTGAAGCCGTGCTCGTTGATCAGCAAACCGCCGAATGGCTCGCTATCGATACCTCAACCCCCTGCCTGAGCATGATCCGGCGAACGTGGTCCGGTGAGCAGCTCATCAGCTATGCCCGCTTACTGCACCCAGGCAACCGGTACAAGCTGCGCTCCTCGGTACATCGCCAAGCCTCATAAAACCCCCGGTGCAGGTATTGACGACTTGCGCGACGCACAAATGTATATACATTAAGGAAACGACCGAACCCCCGCCTCCTATAAAGACTAGACATTAGTCTAATTCTTTATGTGCTAAAATTTAGTCCCAAACCACATAAATAAATTAAACAATTGATTTTATTGGAAAGAACAAAAACTCCTGATCTTTCGCTTGACCGCTCTCCATTTTCTTATTTTTAGGCACCTTGACGAATTCACTTCAATTGACCTTAATTGTATATACATTATGCATTTGAAATAAGATTTCTTGAGAGGAGCTCCCTATGGCGAATGCAACGAATCGTCGTCTCTGGCGCGACATCAGCGTCTTCGATGGCGTGTGGACACTGCCCGGCCGCATGGCCGTTATCACCGAGGGAGCGCACATAATCTCCTTGTCGCCCATGGCTGAGTTCAATGAGCAACTCGCCAGTAGCTGCATTGAGATGGGCCACGGCGGTGTCATGACCCCAGGGCTTGTGGATTGCCACACGCACCTTGTCTTTGGGGGCTCCCGAGCAGAGGAGTTCGAAGCGCGGTTGGAAGGGGCAAGCTATGAAGAGATCGCTAAACGCGGCGGCGGTATTCTCAGCACCGTTCGCGCCACCCGCGAGGCTAGCGAAGATACCCTGCTTATGCTCGCTAAACCGCGCCTTGAAGCCCTGATCGCCGACGGCGTCACTACCGTGGAGATTAAGTCTGGCTATGGGCTAACCGTCAAAGACGAGCTAAAAATGCTGCGCGTCGCACGGCGGCTTGGCGAGATATTGCCTGTACGGGTGGTCACCACACTATTGGGTGCTCATGCCCTCCCCCCTGAATTCAAAAACGATAGCGACGGCTATATCGATCTGGTCTGCCAAGAAATGATTCCCGCAGCAGTGGCTGAAGGTCTGGCTGATGCTGTCGATGTTTTCTGCGAAAAAATCGCTTTTTCCGTAGCACAGTGTGAACGCGTCTTCGAAGCGGCACAGCACCACGGCCTCCCCATTAAGGCCCATGCTGAACAGCTCTCCAACCTAGGTGGCACGGCCATGGCCGCTCGCCACGGGGCGTTATCCGCTGATCATATCGAATACCTGGATGACGCCGGCATCGCCGCCATGCGTGAGGCAGGCAGCGTAGCCGTCATTCTGCCCGGCGCTTTCCACACCCTGCGTGAAACGCAACAACCACCTATCGCCGCGCTACGCAATGCAGGTGTGCCCATGGCAGTGGCAACCGATGCCAACCCCGGCAGCTCCCCGCTGTTTATGCCCACACTAATGCTCAACCTGGCCTGCACACTGTTCCGTATGACGCCTCAAGAAGCGCTTGCAGGAATGACCGCCCATGGCGCTAGCGCGCTGGGGCTGAAGGAACAAGGGCGAATCTACGAGGGTGCAGCAGCTGACCTGTGTGTTTGGAATGTTGAAGCCCCCGCCGAGCTCGCCTATGCAGTGCAGCCGGGGCGTTTGCGCCAACGTTTGCTTCAGGGAGTAGTGACCCATGGCGGCTAATAAGACAACGGCAACAATGATCGACATGTCACTCTGGCAAGGCCGAACAGACCCTGAAGCCAACAGCGAGCGTTGGCATCAAAAGATCCAGCCACTCAGCCAAACGGCAATTCCGGGCTGCGCACTGGTGGGTTTTGAAAGTGATGCAGGGGTTGCCCGCAACCAAGGACGTACCGGCGCAGCTAAAGGCCCGACAGCTTTGCGTAAAGCGCTGGCACCACTTGCCTGGCACCGTACTGGGCCAGCTTATGATGCCGGGAATATACGCTGCGAAGGCGACGCACTAGAAACGGCACAACAGCACCTTGCCGATCATTTAAGTGCGTTACTCAACGCGGATCATTTTCCCATTGTCGCGGGTGGTGGTCATGAGGTGGCCTATGGCAGCTGGTTGGGGCTTGCCCAACACCTCACAGATAAGGGTGAGAAAGCACCGCGCATAGGCATTATCAATTTTGATGCCCACTTCGATCTTCGGGACCCCTCCCACGTCCGCTCTTCGGGCACCCCCTTTGCGCAAATTGCTGATGAATGCGCCCAACGCGGCTGGCCATTTCGCTACGCCTGCTTAGGCGTAAGCCGCGCTGCCAATACCCGCGCTCTGTTTAGCCGCGCAGCGGAACTCGGAGTGATGGTTCGCGAAGATAGAGACTTTCAGCCCGCCCAACTGGAGAGCATTCGACGCGACCTGGAGCGCTTAATGGTGCGCTGTGACCACCTCTATTTAACGATCGATCTGGATGTTCTACCTGCATCCGAAGCACCTGGCGTAAGTGCTCCTGCCGCCAGAGGTGTCTCACTCTCAGTGATTGAACCGCTGATCGAGGCCATCCGCGACAGCGGCAAGCTACGCCTAGCCGACCTAGCCGAGCTAAACCCAGCTCACGACACCGATAGCCGTACTGCCCGCGCGGCGGCCCGGCTTGTTTTTCAGTTGGCGCTCGACACCTAGCGAGCCCTGCTTACAGCAATCAACAACAAATCGACTAACCAGAGGAATTTCGCCATGTTACCTAACGACAAACGTCACGACGCATCTCGCAAGATTGGCGCCCCCACCGGTAGCACGCTTAGCTGTAAAAGCTGGCTGACCGAAGCCCCCATGCGCATGCTGATGAACAACCTTCACCCTGACGTGGCCGAGCGCCCAGAGGATCTGGTGGTATATGGCGGTATTGGCCGCGCAGCGCGTGACTGGGAGTGCTACGACAAAATTGTTGAGACGTTGCAACGCCTGGAAGATCATCAAACCCTGCTGGTTCAGTCTGGTAAGCCGGTAGGCGTATTTGAAACCCACAAAGACGCCCCGCGGGTGCTGATTGCCAACTCTAACCTGGTACCTGCCTGGGCCAACTGGGAGCACTTTAACGAGTTGGATAAAAAAGGCCTGATGATGTACGGCCAGATGACCGCCGGGTCTTGGATCTACATCGGCTCCCAGGGCATTGTTCAAGGCACCTACGAAACCTTTGTTGAGGCGGGCCGCCAGCACTTTGATGGTAACCTGACAGGCCGCTGGATTCTCACTGCGGGCCTTGGCGGCATGGGCGGCGCTCAACCTCTCGCCGCCACCCTCGCCGGTGCCTGCTCGCTCAATATCGAGTGCCAGCAAACCAGCATCGATTTCCGCCTGCGCACACGCTACCTGGATGAGCAAGCCGATGACCTGGACGATGCACTGGCGCGCATAGAGCGCTACACCGCAGAAGGCAAAGCGATCTCGATTGGCCTGTGTGCCAACGCGGCAGATGTGCTGCCCGAGCTGGTCAAGCGTGGCGTAAAACCCGATATGGTAACGGACCAAACCAGCGCCCATGACCCGCTGCATGGCTACCTGCCAGCAGGCTGGACCTGGGAAGAGTACGTCGCCCGTGGTAAATCACAACCCCAAGCCACCGTTAAAGCCGCCAAGCAGTCGATGGCAGTACATGTTCAAGCCATGCTCGACTTCCAGAAAATGGGCGTGCCGACTTTCGATTATGGCAACAATATTCGTCAGATGGCTCAAGAAGAAGGGGTTGAGAATGCTTTCGACTTCCCAGGCTTTGTACCGGCCTATATCCGTCCTTTATTCTGCCAGGGAATTGGCCCGTTCCGCTGGGCAGCGCTTTCCGGCGACCCGGAAGATATTTACAAAACCGACCAGAAGGTCAAAGAGCTGATCCCCGACGACCCACACCTGCACAACTGGCTAGATATGGCGCGCGAACGCATCAGCTTCCAAGGCCTTCCGGCACGTATCTGCTGGGTCGGCCTGAAAGATCGCGCTCGTCTTGGCCAAGCCTTTAACGAGATGGTCAAAAACGGCGAGCTTAAAGCACCGGTGGTTATCGGTCGCGACCACCTGGATTCCGGTTCCGTGGCGAGCCCCAACCGCGAGACCGAGTCGATGATGGATGGCTCTGACGCCGTCTCCGACTGGCCGCTGTTGAATGCCCTACTTAACACCGCCGGGGGTGCCACTTGGGTATCGCTACACCACGGTGGCGGTGTCGGCATGGGCTACTCCCAGCACTCGGGTGTGGTTATTGTCGCCGACGGCACCGATGATGCCCACGCACGCCTTGGCCGCGTGCTGCGTAACGATCCAGGTACCGGCGTTATGCGCCACGCCGATGCAGGCTACGAAATCGCTAAAGAATCTGCCCGTGAAAACGGCCTCGATTTGCCGATGCTGAACCGCTAGAAATTTAACAACGACAAGGAGTACGAATCATGCCCCACCTTGATATTCAGCCCGGCAAAATGACACTGGCGCAGGCGCGCCAGGTCTTTCAATCACCGGTCAAGGTTAGCCTGCCAAGCAGTGCTGACGAAGCCATTCAAAAAAGCGTGGATTGCGTCAACCGTGTGGTCGACGAGAACCGCACGGTCTACGGCATTAACACTGGGTTTGGGCTGCTTGCTCAAACACGTATCGCCGATGAAGACCTGGAAGCACTGCAGCGCTCGCTAGTGCTCTCCCACGCCACCGGCGTTGGCGCTGCGATGGATGATAGCCTTGTACGGCTCATCATGGTGCTTAAGGTTAACAGTCTGGCGCGGGGCTTTTCTGGCATTCGCCGGGAAGTCCTCGATGCGCTGATCGCCTTGATCAACGCCGAGGTATACCCGCATATTCCGCTTAAGGGTTCGGTGGGCGCCTCTGGTGACTTAGCGCCGCTAGCACATATGAGTGTAGTACTGATTGGTGAAGGCAAAGCACGCCACAAAGGCGAATGGCTCTCCGCTGAGGAAGCGCTCAAAGTCGCCGGTCTTAGCCCCATTGCGCTGGCTCCCAAAGAGGGCCTGGCACTGCTCAACGGCACCCAGGTATCCACCGCTTACGCGCTACGCGGCCTGTTCGATGCCGAAGACTTATATGCCGCCGCCACGGTCTGCGGCTCTCTGACGGTTGAAGCCACGTTAGGCTCGCGCTCGCCGTTCGATGCGCGCATTCATGAAGTGCGTGGCCAACGCGGCCAAATCGACGCAGCGGCGGCTTATCGGCATCTGCTCGGCGAAACCAGCGACATCGGCGACTCCCATGCCAACTGCGATAGAGTGCAGGACCCTTACTCCCTGCGTTGTCAGCCGCAGGTAATGGGGGCAGCACTGACTCAAATTCGCCATGTGGCTGACGTACTGGCGGTTGAAGTCAACGCGGTATCCGACAACCCATTGGTGTTTGAAGATACCGACGACATTATCTCCGGTGGTAACTTCCATGCTGAGCCGGTCGCCATGGCTGCCGATAACCTGGCGCTTGCCATCGCTGAAATCGGTTCGCTGGCGGAACGACGCATCTCCTTGATGATGGACAAGCACATGTCCCAACTGCCGCCCTTCCTGGTCGAAAAAGGCGGCGTCAACTCCGGGTTTATGATCGCCCAGGTGACGGCGGCCGCCCTTGCCAGTGAAAACAAAGCGCTAGCGCATCCGCATAGCGTG
The DNA here is from genome assembly GCF_000236625.2 of Halomonas sp. GFAJ-1. Classification (NCBI taxonomy): domain Bacteria; kingdom Pseudomonadati; phylum Pseudomonadota; class Gammaproteobacteria; order Oceanospirillales; family Halomonadaceae; genus Halomonas; species Halomonas sp. GFAJ-1. The sequence continues at coordinate 67,476 of NZ_AHBC01000040.1, read as the reverse complement.
GATAGCCTGCCTACCTCGGCCAATCAGGAAGACCACGTTTCTATGGCCCCGGCGGCTGGCAAGCGGTTGTGGGAAATGGCCGACAACGTGCGTGGCATTCTCGCGATCGAATGGCTCAGTGCCTGCCAAGGACTCGATATGCGCCACGGTTTAAACACCACCGAGCCACTGGAGCAAGCCAAACAGTTGCTGCGTAAGCATGTTACCCATTACGACCAGGATCGCTTCTTTGCCCCAGACATTGAAGCAGCCAGCGACCTTTTAGCCGCCAGAACACTAAGCCACCTGCTTCGGCCTGGCACCCTGCCAAGCCAGCACTAAGCGGCTTTTCCAGCCCCGCAGCGAACGACTGCGGGGCTTCACCGCATTCAATTCCAACGACAAGAGTAGCTTCCATGAATGCTATCGTTTTGGCCATTTTAGTGATGGTCAGCCTCAGCTTGGCTCGCGTTTCCGTTGTCTTTGCTTTAATCGTCGCAACATTGGTCGGCGGGCTTTATGCGGGCATGCCCGTCAATGCCATCCTTGATTCCTTTAACGATGGCCTCGGTAACGGTGCCACCGTGGCCCTGGCCTACGCCGTACTGGGTGCCTTCGCCGTCGCACTCTCACGTTCGGGTATCACCGAGGTGATGGCAAGCCGCGCCATTGCGCGCTTTCAGGTAGATAATTCAGGCGGCAGTCGACGTATGGTGACCTACACCTTACTAGCCGCCTTGCTAGCCGCAGCAGTCAGCTCTCAGAACCTGATTCCGGTGCACATTGCCTTCATCCCGGTACTGGTTCCGCCACTACTCAAGCTGATGAACCACCTTGAGCTTGACCGCCGACTCGTCGCCTGCGTGATCACCTTTGGTATTACTGCCCCCTACATGCTTCTACCAGTGGGATTTGGTGCCATCTTTCTCAACGACATCCTGCTGACCAACCTGAACGAAAGCGGTGCCGAATTTGGGCTGGAAGTCACCCGAGGTATGGTACCCATGGCGATGGTGATTCCTATCGGCGGGATGGCGCTTGGCCTTGCAGTGGCTGTGCTATTTAGCTACCGCAAAAGCCGTCACTATCAAGACCGTGACCTCGCCAAAGGCGACGAGACGCAAGCAGAAGCGGCCCAACATCTGAAAGGCTGGCAAAAAGCTGTGCTGGCAATTGCACTCATTGGAACTGTTGCCGTTCAGCTCTACACCGGTTCAATGGTGCTGGGGGGTATCTTTGGTTTTGCCCTGCTATCACTGAGTGGCGTCTTCCGTTGGCACGAGCAGGACGGCATCTTTACCGAAGGCATGCGCATGATGGCCCTGGTCGGGTTCATTATGATTACCGCGGCTGGCTTCGCCAGCGTGATGCAGGCCAGTGGTGAAGTTGAAGCGTTGGTGAGTAGTTCCACGGAAATAATTGGTGATAACAAAGGCTTGGCAGCATTGATTATGCTGCTCGTCGGTCTCTTTATTACGATGGGCATCGGCTCTTCGTTCTCAACGATACCCATCATCGCCTCGCTTTACGTACCACTCGCGCTTAACTTTGGCTTTTCACAACTCGCCACGGTGGCGCTGGTAGGTACTGCAGCCGCCTTGGGCGATGCCGGCTCGCCAGCCTCCGACTCGACGCTTGGCCCTACCGCCGGTCTCAATGCTGATGGCCAGCACGACCATATCTGGGACAGCGTTGTGCCAACGTTCCTGCACTACAACATCCCGCTGATTGCCTTTGGGTGGGTAGCCGCCATGATGCTCTAACACTCCCCCAGACCTTTCCCCAAAACACAACCACCCCGCTCATTTAAGCGGGGTGGTTTCATAGCACGAAGCCTAATTCACAGAATCACTCGTTATCGCGGTCACTCGGTCTCAGTACTTTTGGGTTGGAGTTCCCCCACACCGTATAAAGATCAGCTAATAGTGCGTCGTTGAGCTCCTCAAGCTCTTCAATGGTAATACGCTCTTCGCCCTGGAGACCGTAGAGCACCACTTCATCACCCGGTGCCACACCTTCTATATCAGTAACGTCCACCATGGTCGTGTTCATTGATACTTTCCCAAATACTGGCACTCGCTCACCGTTGATCAGCACGAATGCGGCATCCGTGAACACACGCCGATAACCATCAGAGTAGCCAACGGGCAAGTTCGCCAGCAGGCTGTCACGCTCTAACACCCTTACATGGTCATACCCCACTCCGCTGCCCTGAGCATAATCGTTCACCGATGCAACACGCGTTCGGAAAGACATCACAGGCTTGAACTGTTCATAATGGGGCAAATCACCATATAGCAGACCGCCAGGACGCACCATATCAAGGCGTGCTTCAGGCACTTCCATAGTGGCAAACGAGTTAGCTGCATGAAGAATTAAGCCATCACGATCTAGGTTGGCCGTCTCGATTAGCCAATCACTCTGCTCATGAAAAACCTCTAGCCCCTGGCGAACAAAGTCCTCATCTTCAAAGGCAAAGTGAGTCATGATGCCCACCAGCTCCAACGATGCTAACTCTTGAAGCTCTAAGGCTTCCTGGCGTCCTGATTCGCTTTCAAGTGCCATGCCGTTACGCCCCATGCCCCCAGCATTCAAGCCTAAATGGTAGCGCAGCGTAACACCCGCTTCAGCCGCATCCTCAGAAGCCTGACGTGCAGCAGCTATGTCGCCGAATAGCTCTTCCATATCGTAATCAAATGCGCCACGTATCTCAGCAGGTGTTGCACTGCGTACCCGCATTAAACGCCCTTCGAAACCACTGGCCCTAACCACACGAGCCTCTTCATTGCTCGCGACACCAATGCAAGGAATACCTAACGCAATAACGGAAGGCATTAAATTAGCAATGCCATGGCCATAAGCATCGGCTTTCATGATGGCGCAGAGTTCAGCCTCTTCCCCCAATAACTCCTGAACATCACGAACGTTACTTTCGAAAGCAGATTGAGAGACCTCTACCCAGGCATTGGCACTAATGTGCTCGGGGCTATCAACAAGCAGAGCCTGATCGCTTAGCAGCGGAGCCGCATAGCTTGTGCTAGTAACAGCAGCCGTGATGGCCACAGCTAATAAGGTACGTGGATATTTCATGATCGAATCCTTGATTAGTTTTATTGTTAACAACCCACCAATCACATTAACTCATCTTAAGAATTACCCACGAGAGCACATGCCGCGTTTGGTAAAAAAAGCAGCTTTTAAACACAACATTCTTCTGAAAAACCTAACAGCGCGCCAACGAGCTAAGGGCAAACTCAAATCGATTTGCTGATATCGACAATGATAGCTACGCTGTTGTCAGGGTTTGTACAAAAAGCAATCATAAAAAATAGCTTTGGTATAAATTCTAGCCAAGTGGTGTGTAGTAGCACCCCTATTTGGCAATTACTCATTTTCAAATTCATAAGGAGTGTGGCGCTATGTCCAGCCCGGAACATAAGCAGAAGATCTGGAAAATGATCAAAGATATCAAGGTAGGCATGTTAGTGACGTTGGATAATGAGGTGCCCCGCGCACGCCCGATGCACCTAGTCCAGGATGAATATGACGGTACGCTATGGTTCTTTACACGCCGAAGCGCTGAAAAAGTGTTTGAAGCGAAGAGTGATCACGATGTATGCCTCAGCTTTTCTGACCAAGAAGAGGGTGTGTATGTTTCGCTTTCAGGCAAAGCGAGCCTGACCGATAACCGCGAGCTGATTGAAAAATACTGGAACCCTTTCATCGCTGCCTGGTTCCCTGAAGGTAAAGATGACCCCGATGTCGCTCTTATGGAAATCAAGGTGCAAATGGGCGAGCACTGGAAGGCAAAAGAGAGCAAAGCATTCCAGCTTTATGAGATCGCTAAAGCAAATATTAAAAAAGATGAAACCCCAAATTTAGGTGAAAACGAAAAATTTGGTGGCTAAACGTCTGTTTAAGCTCCCTGTGTTTAGATAGACACAGGGAGCTTTCAATTCAGGATTAAAAGGTGGCGGGTGCAGTGCGGTGGTTGAGACGACCTGTGGCAAAGGCGAGCGCTGTTGACGCTGCAAACGTATCGGAAAAAGCACGTGTCTGAATCAGACGCGCATCGTTCAAAGCAATCTTAGCTAAGCTAACTTCTGCCAGCGTTGCTAGGCCATTTTCGTAAAGGCCAAGCGATGTATCATAAGTTTCGCGTCCGGCTTCTACCAATGGGCCAGATGCTGTGTAAGCCGCTAAGCTGCTATGTAGTAGGTTATACGCTTCAACTATCTGGTAAGCGGCGGCGCTGCGAATTTCTCGCAGATCTTCTTCGGCAGCCTCGGCCTGGATTCTCGCCTGTGCCTGCTGGGCTTGACGCCGCCCTCCATCAAAAAGCGGCATGGTAAACACTACGCCCGCCAGAATTTCATCCAATGGACGATTCATCGAGCCTATGCTGCCAAAGCGGCTGTCACTCAACTCCACGTGCCCATGTAACTGCCCAATGTTAGCGACGGCGGCTACTTTGGGGCGAGAGCCTGCGGCTATAAGATCAATGCCTGATTGCGATGCGCGCACGCGTGCCAGAGCCGCCTGAATATCAGGGCGCTGGGCCAAAGAGGTCTCTATGAGTTCATCAAGCGGCCTGGGCACCTCGCGTGGTAACGTTCTCCCCGACAGATCAGCAACTTCCAGTGCTGTCATCGGTGGAAGCCCCATGGCATGGATGAGAGCGGCATGAGCACGCTCTACCCGATTGTTCGCCAACGTAAGATCGAACTGAGCCCGAGCCTCTATTTGCTGAGCCTGCGCCACCTCAGCCCTAATAGCCACTCCCTCTTGAAGCCGACCTTGTGCTACTTCGCGCAACGTTTGCGCATCTTCTAGGCGTTCCTGGTCAATTTCCACCTCAGACTTAGCTGCCATTAATTGAAAGTAGGCCTCGCTAACATCAAATATTACCTTTTGGTGTGCCCCATCAAAAATAACATTGCTGGCGATAGCAGTCTGCTCTGCCACTTCGCGAGCCGCATCACGAGCACCAAAATCAAACAGCAGCCACTCTACGGCTAGGTTAGGAAACAGCTGATACCCTGTCGCAGTAAGACGACCTGAGCCGATCCCAAGCTCAGGAATGCCCGGCTCAGGACGAGAAACCCTTTCATACCCTGCCAGCACATTGGCTGATAACTGAGGGAGCCGTGTAGAATCCACCACGTCTATCGCCAGCTCAGCCTCACGGGCACGCAGCCATGCAGCGCGGGTGGCGGGGCTATTACGCTGTGCAATATCAATCAGCTCTGGGAGGGTGTAGCGATGTTCAGAATCAATATCAACATCGAGAGACGACTGGGTAGAAAACTGAAAAGGAGCCAAGGAGCTTTCGGTAGTTTGTAAGGTCGCGGGCAAAGCAGCACTATTATCACCGAGATGCATTGGCATCTCGTCGATAGACGCCAATGTATTTGAGTATCCTCCTTGCTGCACACAGCCCGTTATTGCCCCACACGCTGCGACGAGCATTAATCGCTGAAGCGCTCTCCTCATGCTTTTTCCCCCTCTTCAGACAATAGATGGATCAGCGCAAACGCACGGTCGAGCGCGACATCACCGCTTCCCACAGCGTTGAGTGTTTCAAAGCGTTCGTGATTCGCAGATGCTTCCAAGGCAGCAGCCAGCGGCGCGGCGGCAGAGGCGCTCATAAGAGGTAGCAGCTGTGCCAACTGTAAGGCTACCGCAAGCCGCTGGGTACCTGCGGCGTCTGCTGCGCTTTCAAAGCGAGGCCACTCAAACTTCATCACTTCACTCGCATGCTGAGCGGTATCAAGATGGCCATAAACGGTTTCTAGCGCGTCCTCACCCCTCAGAACTCTGGCCATACTCGCGAGCGCCTTATCGGTCTCCAACGCTCGAGAATCCCCCGCTTTTTCCGGCCAGATCAATGAAAATACTAGCCCCATGATGGCGATACCCACAAGAATGCCGAGGATACGGTAGCCGGCATCCGCCAGGTCATAGTTTGGGCCAAAGCTTAGCGGTGAACCGGGCAGCACACAGATAAAAAACGCCAACGCCATTTGGAAACCAGCGTACTGCACTCTATATGATCCCGTTGCTACCCAGCCGGCTATAAAGCTGCCTATCGTGATCAACAAAAAGAGGTGCCCTGGATCACTCAGGTGAGGCACGACGAAATACACAGAAAAAACGCCCATGGCGACGCCAACAAGACAGCCAATAATGCGCAGGGTGCTTTTTTGAAGGGTGTCACCGGAGGAGCTAAGCGCCACCACAAAGCAGGTCACCATAGCAGTGTGAATTTCAAAAAGACCGATACTGGTATACAAGGTGTAGGTCAAAAAAACAGCCAACAACACCTTAAGAGCGAACCTGATATAGGTGGGGTTAGAAAACGCATCCTGATGGAAAAATGCGCTTTTTGCAGCGTGTGGTGCCGAGTTCGGCTGAGTAGCCAGAGGCTCGGCATAAGCACGTATAGCCTGCGCCACTGGATCTTCCTCTGTGGGTAAAGGCGTTTTAGCCTCACCCTGTGACAACTGAGACAAAAGCGAACTCCATTCCGGTGAACGCTTTCCTGCCACTGCCGCTGACTGTGCGACCGCAAGCAGCTGGAAGCTAGCCGACAGTTGTTGCGCCATCCGCTCATGCGATTCCCGCGATACTTGGCCCAAAAGGCGTGCCATCCCAAGGTGCTTCTCCCCCGCAGTGTTACCTTCTTGCAGCAGCGGTTCAGCATCGACGGGATCTCCGCCTGACAATAGGTGCGCCGATACTTCCAACCGTTCACGCAGCCGTTTCTGCACCAAGCGATATGGACTGCGACCAGCACACACTCCCAAGGCGGCAAGCAGCACCATAGGCACAAACACCACCATCCATACCCAGGTTAATGCGCGCACCACCAGCCCTGGCATGCCGATATAGTCGTAAGCAGACAGGATGAAGACGAGAATAAACCCAAGTAGACCCGCGGGCTCTCCCAATTTACTCGCACGTGCCAGCCACATGCTCCCGAAGGTAACGCCCCCCATCATGGCTAGCCGCAAAGCAGGTGAGCCTGCCACCAGCATCATCAGCACCACGCTAAGCGCAATAATGATCGTTACGGCCAGAATCAGACCAACGCCGATGACAATATTCTCCCCTGCGTTATCTCGGTACATGAGAAAAATGAGATAGCAGGAGAGCAGCGCCAACGGCACTTGAAGCGTCATGGTCAGCACGGCGGTCATGCCGCACAGTAACGCAATATGCAAAGACATCACTAGCCGTCCATCAAACGGCTTCAGCTCTGCAAGCAGCGTGCCGCCAACCCCTCGAGGGGATCGCTGGGGCGCGCTACTCATGCAACTGCACCGAACGGATGATCACCGAGGCCGAAGCACCAATGCGCATCAGTTCCTCCGGTGGATCATCAAGACGAATGGTCACTGGAAAGCGCTGCGCCACACGTACCCAGTCAACCGAGCTATCCACAATCGGCAAACCAATGATATTGATCTCATCCGTGGTTCTGACGCCATATCCTAGACTTTCAACCCGCCCGCTCAAGCGCTGATTGGGTGCCGACATGACAAAGACATCGACCGGCGCTCCAATATGAATATTTGGCAGCTCTGTTTCACGGAACAGCGCAGACACTCTCCATTCATCAGTATCAATCAGCGTAAATAGGGGAACGCCCACCATGACATGGGTGCCTACTCCAATATCTGCACCGGTAATACGACCAGAAATAGGGGCATAGACGTGGGTATCGCGCAGCTCTCGCTCTGCCATCGTTAGCGCTGAGCGTGCCAGATCAACCTGCGCCATTGCAGCGTCTAGCGAACCCACCAACGTTTGAGCGGCGGCCTGCTGACTCAACGTCTCATCCAGCGAGATCAGAGCATCTTGATACAAAGAGCGTGCGTTATCGACTTGCTGAGCCGTAACCATACCGCGGGGCAATAGGTTTTCCAGGCGCTCTAGCGTCTGACGAGTGAGCTCTACATGATTGCGGGCTCGATCAATCTGGCGAGTGGCGATGTCCACATTTGTGTCTTGGGCGGCAATTAAGCGGCGACCTGTCGCAACTTCTGCCTCGGCAGTACGTAGAACTGCTTGCGCTTGCTCGACTCTTAGCTCGTAAAACTCAGGGTCGATACGAAAGAGTAAGTCTCCCGCCTCGACAAACGTATTATTCTCGACGAAGACATCCACAACACGCCCCGGAACGTGGCTAGCAATGGGCACGGTCGTCGCTCTAATGGAAGCGTGGTCGGTACTGAGCGAGCTTTCTCGGAGCGTAATAACCCATATAACAGCCATGGCGGCTGCAGCTATTATTGCAAAACCTACTATGCGGACGAACATCGCCTTAATTGGAATGCGGTTCAATGCAGGCTTATGTTTTGTTTCGCTCATAGTGCCAGCTCTCCAGTCCATAGCGCCCAAATAATCACGCTAAATAGGATCGCTAAACATAAGTACACCAGCACCGGGGCCGGAAGATGTTCATTTAATCCGACACGTATAAAGGCCACTCTGATAAGTACGGCACCCATAATGCCGAGCAAAGAAGCCAGCAGCCATACAGGAAAGAAGGAACCATACAGTGGCATCGATGGCGCATGGGCCTGCATGGTGCAGCCAGTGAGCAGCACAAGCGCCACGCTCCCTAGGGTCAGTTGCTTAAAAACGTGCCTTACAATCATCGCAGCAGTTAACAACCTATTAAGCGTCAGCACTACTCATCCCCCTGACCCAATATTGAGAAGCAAGACAATAGCGAGCCCCCATAGCGTTAGCAGCGTGTTGGAAACTGCGTAAGGTACGGTGTAACCAAGCATAGGTACGTTGCTTTTGGCCACCTCTGACACCATGGCACCAGAAGCGGTGGACGTTCGAGCACCACCACAGCAGCCAAGATTAATAGCAGGATCAAAGCGGAAAATATACTTACCAATTAGAGGCGCAAGTACCATGGGCATACCCGTTGCAAATAGGCCTGCAAAGAAAATACCGAACCCCGCCTGCTGAAGGCCTGCAATAAAAGTAGGACCAGCACTAATGCCCACCACCGCAATAAAGACGTTAAGGCCCACCGAGTTCATAAACCAGAGTGTTGACTCTGGCACATTGCCCACTCTTGGGTTCACCGTGCGATACCAGCCCAAAATAATACCCGCTATCAACGCACCGCCAGAAGTTCCAAGCGTAATCGGCACCCCGTGGAGAGGTAGAATCAGCGAGCCTATTAGCCCCCCGACACAGATCCCAAGCCCCACTAATACCATGTTAGTGATTGTGGCTGGCCTATCTGCATAGCCAAGCGCTTCAACCACTCTCGCAGTATGGGTAGCGGTACCCGTGATGCGCACGATATCACCCCGATGGAGCTTGGTTTGCGCCAGTATCGGCACCTCTACACCAGCCGAGCCACGGCGAACGCTGTTTAAGTAGACACCGCGGGCAAAAGGCTCCTTGGCAAGTTCAATCAATTGACAACCATCAACGGATTTAGCGGTTACCAAAACATCCACAGCCTCCACAGGGATATCAATAAGCGCCCGATCTTCAACTTCTTCGGTCATATTTGATAGCGCTACCAGCGCTTGCCGACGACCGGAAACAGCCACTACATCGCCTGCTTTCAACACCAGGTCGGGGGTAGGCTCGACAACCTGATTATGTTGGCGCACCCCTTCAATAAATAGCCGCTCGCCGGCTGCCGCCTCAGCCTGGGCAAGGGTCATTCCCTCCACGCGACCACCTGCAGGAATTCGAAATGCGCGAATTTCATGCTGATGCCAGGCACTTCCCATTCCTCCTGAAGGTGCTCCAATGGAGTGCTCGCGCTCATAACGCGCGCACTCCGCCGCGATATCAACGCGCAGCAGTTTTGGCCCCAGATACGCCAATATCCAGCCTGTTCCAACGGTGCCAAAAATATAGGTAATGGCGTAGGCAACGGGAATGAGATTTTCTTGGTCAGCTATTTGCTCTGGCGACATACCAGTGCGCGCCATCGCATCCGTCGCAATACCGATAGAAGCGGAGATCGTTTGTGAGCCTGCCAGTAAGCCAGCGGCCAGACCCGGGCCGTATCCCGCTACCATGGCGGCTCCTGCAACACAGGCCAAGATGACGCAACAAACCACCACAGCAAACAGTGCTTGAGGCAAGCCATCAGAGGCGATACCTCTAACAAACTGCGGCCCCACGCCAAAACCAACGGCAAATAGAAACATAATAAAAAAGATAGACTTAATCTGATCTGATATATCAATACCTAGTTGCCCAACCACAATACCGGTCAGCAGCGTTCCCGTTACAGCGCCAAGGCTAAATGATCCAAACCGTCTCGCTCCGATCCAGTAGCCGACTGCTAACGTAATAAAAATCGCCAGCTCCTGATGATTGCGAAGAGTGGTCGGTATCCACTCAACTAAATAATTAACCATCGTCTTGTTCGCTCCCTGCTAGCGTTAATTTAACGTTACCTCATATTTAACGCTAGTCGTCAAAAATCGCCATCAATGCTTAATTTAGTTTTTATTTACAATACAACTACGCTACAGATCCACGCAATAAAATTTAAGCAGCATCTCTATAGCAGCGCTCGCAGATTATAAGAAAAATAATTTTTATAACAAAAAAATCATTTCCTTTCCTACATTCAGGATAAAAAAATCCTACCAAAAAGATAGCAAGCTAAAACAATCATCAAAGAGAAGCCAAATAATAATTTATTTTTGAATAAAAAAACTTTAAATTTCGATAGCCTTAGGCTTATCTTTACAGAAAGACATCATGGAGAGAGCAGAAATGAGTGATCAGAACCATACTGAATCAAGCAAAATGTCGCCTTGGGATATGTTTAACATGGAAGTCCCTGAAGATCATATGCCACGCCAAGGTATTCATCCACGTGCTGCTAAAGCGATTGTTAACAGTGAAGCATGGACAGATGCTCGCCCGGAGATGAACCTGTCATCCTTTGTTACAACATTTATGGAGCCGGAAGAGGTCGAGCTAGCCAAAGAACACATTCTTAAAAACCATATCGACCACGATATGTATCCACAACTGTTCAACATGGAACGCCGAATGGTGAAGTGGCTGCATACGCTGTGGAACGGCCCACAGGATGTTGAGCCCTACGGCGCGGCTACCGTCGGCTCATCCGAAGCCTGCATGCTTGCAGGGCTTGCTCATAAATGGAACTGGCGACAGGCCCGGGAAAAGGCTGGTAAAGACACAACACGCCCGAATATGGTCACAGGCGGAAATGTCCAAATTGTGTGGAAAAAATTCCTTCGCTATTTCGACGTTGAACCAAGAATCGTGCCCCTCAAACCTGGCAACTACCGCCTGACCGCCGAGCATCTTGAAGAGTATGTCGATGAAAATACGATATGCGTTGTGGCGATTGCGGGTCAGACCTTCACCGGTGAAGATGATGATATTCAGGAAATTCATGACTGGCTAGATGACTATGAGAAGCGCACGGGCATCTCTATTCCTATGCATATCGATGGCGCCTCAGGTGGGTTTGTTAACCCCTTCTGTTACCCGGAATATGAATGGGATTTCCGCCTTCCCCGTGTAAAGTCCATCAATGCTTCTGGACATAAATTTGGGCTTGTACCGCCTGGTCTTGGATGGGTGATATTCCGTGAAAAAGAGGTCTTTAATAAGGATCTAATTTTTTATGTGAACTACCTGGGCGGGGAGATGCCTACAGCAACGCTTAACTTCTCGCGCAATGCCGTTCAGATCGCTTTGCAATACTATGGCTTCATACGACTGGGGTTTGATGGCTATCAGCGCATCATGACCAAAACGGTCGAGAACTCTCAGTATCTGCGCGACCTGCTGATAGACAGTGGCTACTTCACCATCATGAATGAGACCCAACGCATCCCTGTGGTCGCCCTTACGCTTAAAGAGCAGTACAGCAATTTTAATGAGTTCGACGTGTCCGCCAAAGTGCGCGAGCGTGGCTGGGTGCTATCCGCCTACACCATGCCACCCGCCGCTGAAGAAGTTCGCTCGTTGCGCATCGTCGTACGCCCACACCTAAACAAGAACGTTCTCAAAGGGTTAGCCAACGATATCATCAACGCCTGCAAGTGGTTAGAGGAGTACGGTGGCAACAGCAAGCCTCCCGAACTACATACCCATGCCGCAACGGCGTACAAAGTCGCGCCCAGCAAATGTTGATTAAATATGTAGCTCGCGCCTAATCACAGAGCGCTGGCTGGAGCATCTGATAGCCTGCGGAAGCCAGGAGTGGCAGTGTAAAACAGTCAGAAGGCTGCCACTCACAACGCTAATAAACGCTGCCCTCTATTGTGTGTTTCAAGGCTATGCCTTTCTGCAAGGATCACGACATGTCCCAACGTAAAAAATCGACACTATCTGCGCTAACGGTGGCTGTATCAGGGTTGTTGATAGCGCCCGCACTCCTGGCGTGCACATCACTACTCTACAGTGATGCTCACAACAACGCCTATGCTGGGCGGACATTGGAGCTGCCTATGGAGCTTCCTTATAAGGTATCGTACTTCCCACAGGGCGCTACGTACGGCTCACAAGCAGATAAACACCATGCGCTTGATTTTACAGGGCAAAACGCTTTTGTCTCTATCGGCGTGCCCGACCCAATATCCGGTGATGTTAAAGTGGTTGAGGGTCTCAACGACAAGGGTTTAACGTTCAGCCTTCTGGCGTTCCCAAGTGCAGAAGGCCCAACCGACATGGTGGATAACACCCAAGCGGTACTAGCGGCCATAGATCTCGGTGCCTGGGCTCTGTCACAGTTTGATACGGTTTCAGCGGTGAAAGATGCACTAGCAGAGCAGCCGACTATGGTAACGTCGTTACTTCCCGGACACCTGCTCAGTACGCCGTTTCACTATGTTATTCATGATGCTAGCGGAGAGTCGGCGGTTATTGAGTTCTTTAATGGTGAAAAAAACATCATTGATAACCCTTTAGGTGTTATGACGAATGGCCCAGAGTTCTCCTGGCACATGACAAACATGAATAACTACACTCACTTAAGCAATATTGACCACTCACGCCTTGACGCCCAAGGTGTTCGTTTAGAGCAACCAGATTCAGGTATAGCAACAGCCGCACTACCTTCTTCTAACACCTCAGTTGGCAGGTTTGTGCGTGCTTTTTACTATGCAAACTTCGCTGAAAAAGCAGAAACCCCCGAGAGAGCTATCACAACGCTGTCGCAAATAATGAATAACTTTGACCGCCCCCGAGGCATCACAATAGATAACCGTTTTAAAGACGGTATCGCCAACATTACGGCACCGGGTGTGCATGACAACCGCGTCTATACTTCAGAGTATACGTCATGGGTCACGCTTACTGATTTGGCGCAGAGGAAGCTCTACGTTCGCACATATGACAGTCTTAACTATATGAGTATTGACCTTACAGAACTGACCGATATTGAAGAGATCAAGCATGTGTCACTCAGTGATCTTCATAGTGACATGCATAACGCGACAGCCGCTCTCGCTAACTGAGTCAAAGGTTAATTAAAACGACCGATTTACTAATAGTATAGTGAACAACACTATTCTTTTAGCTTGCCATCGCCTACCACTGGTCTAAACGTACGTTTTAAGGTCTACACTCAGCGCCGCCCTGCTAGCCTATGCTAGGGGCGGCATTTCTTTTTGCAAATAATGCAGCTACGCACCTCGTACCTTCTGAACCCGAGATCAGTAACTAAGTCGAGCCACTTATGTCGCCTTGCAATTTCTTTGCGTCGCTTAGCGCACACTCAGAGTCAGCACTTGTTGCCACAATAGGGCCAAACCCTTAGCCCTAAAAGGAGCAGCAAGTGAATAGAAACGTGATTTTAACCTGTGCAGTCACTGGCGCTGGCGACACGACAACAAAAAGCCAACACGTACCCATCACGCCGAAGCAAATAGCCGATGACTGCATTGCCGCCGCGAAAGCCGGGGCTAGCATAGCGCATATTCATGTGCGCGACCCAGAAACGGGTGGCATCAGCCACTCGCTAGATCACTTTCGCGAAGTGATGGAGCGTGTGCGCGAAGCCGACGTGGATATCGTTATGAACATCACCGCAGGCGGTGGCGGCGACTGGATTCCTGACGCTAATGACCCCACCCGTGGTGGCCCCGGCACGGACATTCAAACACCGGCTCAGCGCCATGAGCCGGTCGGTGAACTACTGCCCGAACTGTGTACGCTCGACTGCGGCAGCCTCAATTTTGGCGATATGGTCTACGTAAACCCCGCTGACTGGCTTCGCGAACACGCCCGCTTGGTACAAGCTGCGGGCGTTAAACCGGAGCTTGAGTGTTTTGACCTGGGCCACGTGTGGTTTGCCCGGCAACTGCAGAAAGAGGGATTGATTGAAGGCGATCCTCTTTATCAGCTCTGCTTGGGTATTCCCTGGGGCGCTGAGGCCGATCCTGAAACCATGTTAGCCATGCGCAATAAGCTGCCAGAAAACGCCCAGTGGGCCGCCTTCGGTATCGGTCGTCATCAAATGCCCATGGCAGCCCAAGCCGTGCTGCTAGGCGGCCATGCCCGCGTTGGCCTGGAAGATAACCTCTACCTAAAAAAAGGCACCCTAGCCACCAACGCCCAGCTGGTAGAGCACGCAGCTACGTTGATTGAGAACCTGGGCGCCCGCGTGATGACACCCGCTGAAACGCGCGCGCACCTCAAACTACGTAACCCGCATACCGGTGGTATTGAAGGTCAGGCTAATGGAGGTCAATCATGAGCCAACAGCTCACGGTTATCGGCACGGGCGTTATCGGCAACGGCTGGATTGCACGGGCGCTCGCAAACGGCTGGGATGTTGTGGCCTTCGACCCAGACCCCGATGCACCACAGCGTACCCGCGCTTTCGTTGACAATGCCTGGGCAGCGCTGGAAAAGCATGGTCTCGCTAAAGACGCCAGCCCAACGCGGCTGCGCTTTGTAGACAGCTTAGAAGCAGCGGTGGAAGGTGCTGATCTGATCCAAGAAAACGTGCCAGAGCGTTTGGATCTCAAGCGTAAGATTCTGGCTGCGTTGGATGCGGCTAGCGCGCCAGAGGTGCTGATCGGTTCCTCTACATCCGGCTTCAAGCCCAGCGACTTGCAGCAGGCCTGTACACGGGCGCCGGGGCGCGTGATCGTTGCGCACCCCTTTAATCCAGTTTATCTATTGCCGCTTGTGGAACTGGTGGGCGGTGAAGCGACCGCATCTAACCAACTAGAGCGCGCCCGCACGCTTTACCAGGCGCTTGCTATGCGCCCTCTGGTTGTGCGCCGAGAGATTGAAGGGCACATTGCCGATCGCCTGATGGAAGCACTCTGGCGTGAAGCGCTGCACTTAGTCAATGATGGAGTGGCAACGACCGAAGAGATCGATGCCGCAGTAGTTTACGGCTGCGGTCTGCGCTGGTCGTTGATGGGCACCTTCCTCACCTTCCATTTGGCAGGTGGCGAACAGGGCATGCGCCACATGCTGGAGCAGTTTGGCCCAGCGCTAAAACTCCCTTGGACAAAACTGGAAGCCCCGGAACTCACCGATGAGCTGATCGACCGTGTGGTGGAGGGCTGTGAGCACCAAGCTGCGGGGCGTCCAGTGGCTGAGCTTGACCGCCGCCGCGATGACTTTTTGGTGGAGCTGCTGGGCTTGGTACAAAAGTATTGGCCCGAAGCCGAGGGCTTGGAAGGACGTATCTAATGGTCATTTTAGAGAGCCGTGTGGCTTCAAACTGGGTCGACTACAACGGACATATGAACGATGCCGAATACGCTCGGGTCTTCTCGCTGGCGGTCGAGGCGTTAATGGAGCACGTCGGCCTAGACGAACCAGGCCGTGCGCGCCACGGCTACACCCTCTATACCCTTGAAACACACCTCTGCTATCGCCGCGAGGCTCACGAAGGGCAGCCACTCAGCGTAGAACTGACGCTGCTGGATCGCGACACTAAACGGCTGCATATTTTCTTCAAGCTGCATGACGAGGAAGGCAGCCTGTTAGCGACCAGCGAGCAGATGCTAATGGGCATCGACAGTGATACCGGCCGCCCTGCCCCCTTCCCCCTATCCGTTGAGCAAGCCATTGATGCGCTGCCCCTAGCGGCGCCCTCGGCTTGGCCGTCACAGGCTAGCCGAATCATCGCTATACGGCGATAACAACACGAAAAACAATAAGAACCGTCCGCCAATACGGGCGGTTCATCGGGACTGCCGGCCCGACGCCCGGCCCAGGAGGACATGAATATCGCTACGCCAACCCCCCCTCATCGACCCACGCCGCCTCATAACAATTCACCAAAGGCCGAGCTCAGCACTGACTACATGGTGACTGAGCTGGCGCAAGGCGGCTTTTTCCAAGGCATGCACAAGGGCATGACGCTAACCGCGAGCGCGCTTGTGCTGCTTTTTGTACTTTTCACTGGGTTTGGTTCAGAGACCGCGAGCGGCGTCTTTGGTACCACACGCGCCTGGATTGAGAGCACCTTCAGCGGCTACTACCTCGTAACCGTCATGCTGCTACTCGCCGTCTGTGCCTTTATCATCTTTAGTCGCTTCGGCAGCGTAAGGCTTGGCGCTGACGATAGCCGCCCGGAGTTCAGCAATTTTGCGTGGTTTGCGATGTTGCTGTCTGCCGGCATTGGCATTGGCATTCTGTTTTTCGGCGTCGCAGAACCCGTCTTCTATCTCGACGATACCGGCGCCTTTGGCTATCCCAACAACCCTCATGCAGATATGGCGGGTGCTACCGCGATTGGGCACGAACGTGCTATCGATGCGCTACGCGTGACCCTTTTTCACTGGGGGCTTCACGGCTGGGCCATCTATGTCATCGTGGGTATGTCACTGGCTTATTTTGCTTACCGAAAAGGCTTGCCACTCGCACTGCGCTCGGCGCTTTATCCGTTTATAGGTGAACGCATTTTTGGCCCTATTGGTCATCTCTTCGATATCCTGGGCGTACTGGGCTGCGTATTTGGTGTGGCAACATCTCTGGGCCTTGGGGTTAGCCAAATGGCCGTTGGGTTAGAGCGGCTCGTGGGGGTTGACCCTGGGCTAACTACTCAGCTGATGCTGATTGCTGGCATTTCAGTTATCTCAATACTTTCCGCTGTATCCGGCGTACGTGGCGGTATTCGTCTTATTTCAGAGTTGAATATTTGGGTATCCCTGATTGTCGTCGGCATTTTCCTCATTGCAGGCCCCACGCTGTGGCTCATCATGACCTTCGGCGAGACGTTACTCGACTACGCCATCAACTTCATTCCCATGGGGCTTTGGTACGCCGATGAGGAGGGAGACGCCGCCTGGCAACAGGGCTGGACAATCTTCTACTGGGGCTGGTGGCTCGCCTGGGCTCCCTTTGTGGGCCTTTTCATTGCCCGCATTTCCAAGGGCCGTACATTGCGCGAGTTTGTACTGGGCGTTCTGTTAGTGCCTACCCTGATCATCTTTGTTTGGCTGATCATCTTCGGGGGCAACGCCATGCACCAGGAGCTTTATGCCACGGGCGGACCGGGCAGCGCTGGCATTATAGAGCTAGTAAACGCCTGGAACCTACCGGCTGCACTGTTTGCCACGGCGGATGGGATTGTGGGTAGCGGTACCTTTGGGTGGATTCTCTCAGCCCTCATGGTCTTTCTGCTAATGAGCTGGTTTGTTACCTCTTCAGACTCAGGGACGTTAGTGCTCACCACTATTTTGTCGCTAGGCGATAACGAGCCGCCCATACGCTTTCGCGTTTTCTGGGGCGTAGTGATTGGCTTAGTCGCGGCGGTGCTGCTGGTGGCAGGCGGTCTAAGCGCACTGCAAACAGCGCTGATTGCAGCTGCTCTACCGCTGAGCGTGGTGGTGCTGGTAATGACAGCCGGCGTACTGCTTTCGCTGTTCCGCGAGTCGCTTAATACAGGCCGTAAGAAACGTTGAGCTAAGGCACACGATGACACTAGGCGTCTCTCGTTGACGCCTAGTGCTCAATAAGCCTCGGGAGGTTAACGAAAGCAGCCGTGAATAACGAGTATCGCTATGAATATCGACACCTTTATCACCCGCTTTGAGCGAGGCTTAGCTAACGTCACGCGTAGTACGCCCGCAGAGGCGCGCCAGCGCTACGACCAGCTGTGCCAAACATTTGCCCCACCTAACCCAGCCGGCATGCGCATTACCGACGAGCCTTGGGAAGGCAGCGTACTTCGGCATTTTATTCCTGCCTCCGCCAAGCCGGGTCGCATTATGTATATTCACGGCGGGGGGTTTACGCTGGGATCCGTCCACAGCCACCATGGTATTGCGGCAAGCCTAGCTGACCGACTCTCGCGCCACGTTGTCAGTCTCGACTATTGCTTAGCGCCTGAAGCGGACTACAGCGACATGCTGGGGGAGTGCTTAAGCGCCACCCGCGTGATAACGCCTGCTGCCATCGTTGGTGATAGCGCAGGCGGGCGCTTGGCGCTGGACGTGTTAACGCGGCTAACGCATAGCGTTCCGCTAGGGCTTATTTATCCGCCGGTTGGCCCGCTTAACCCACAAACGCTGGGTCCTGATGCCCCGCTGCTTAGCCGTAACGATGTCTTATCACTGCTTTCTTTCTGCCCGGGGTTGAACACTCAGATCGATGCACTCCCACCCAAAGCGCAGCTGGAAGTGCTTAGCGTTGAGCACGACCCATTAACCGCTCCACTTGAACAAGCCGTTGCTGCCTGGCGCCGTAACGGTGTGCAGGTAGGGTATCGCAGCGCCAGCACGATGGTGCACGCCGCCTTACATGCCCATGCCCTGCTGCCAGAAATGCAAAGCGCCTGGCAAGATTTTTGCCAGGCGCTCAACCAACGATTAGAGCATTAACGCTCAGTTACTGGTAATTGGCGCGCACTGCCTCTATTGCCGGCTGACCATTTTTCGCCATGACCCCCTCCAGCCAAGTCTCTACAGTGCTTAAATTGGCACTGATCCACTCAGAGGCCACCTCATCCGCGGGACGATCTTCGTAGCTATAGCTATGCACCCAGGCATTTTGATCCTCAATATCCACCACATATTGAGAAAGGAACCTATGCAACTGGGGGTCTTCTGCCGCCATGCTGGCAGGCACAATCGTCCATACAGTGCTCCCAATTTGAGCAATACCGGCACCTTCGGCATCATCCAGATAGGCCATATCGAAGCTGACGTTCATCCAGTGGGGTTCCCAGCCTACAAAGGTCACCCACTCGCCGTTGGCCATTTTCTGCTCGGCTTGCGCCAGCATTGCCGCCGTAGAGCTCTCTCTGAGCGACCAGTCGCCTAGCCCCACAATATCGTTATCAATCGCCGCGAGGATCGCCGTGTTAATACCGGTGCCCGCCTCGATGCCCTGTATCTCGCCGTCGAAGCGGTCTCGGTGGGCGTCCAGGTCGGCCACCGACGTTACGCCGGCGTCATACACGTACTGCGGTACCACTAAACCAGAGTTCGCTCCCTGAATATTGGAGACCAGTTTTTCCACTTTATTATCGGCCACCAGCGGCTCTACCATATCCGTCTGCACCGGATACCAACCGCCCAAGTAAACATCCACATCGTTACGGGTTAAGCCAGCCAAAATAACACTAACCGCTAAATCTCGTTGGCGGGTTTGGTAGCCCATCGTTTCCATCAGCTGTGCCGCTACCTCGGACTTCACGGTAACTCCAGGCCAGGGCGGCACACCAAACCGCACCTCATCAAGGCCAGCCGATGCAGGGGCGGAGACAGCCAACGCCGTGAAACCTGCCAAGCTGAGTGCGCCAATACTTTTCACACCAATGAATGTACGCTGCATTATTATGTCCTCTTTTGGCGATATACCTCGTCAAGTCTGCCAACTAAACAACAATTCAAACGACATTGAGCGACATAAAACACTCATAAAGCGACAAATTACCGCTTAGCTACTGACGTGACTGGCGTCGTGCTTCTACCGGTGAACAGCCAAAATGCGTGCGATACGCACGTGCAAAGCTGGAGCTTGATGCAAAGCCACACGCAATACCTACCTCTAACACGTCCATATCGGTTTCCATCAGCAGGCGCTGCGCCCGCGACAAACGAAGTGACAAATACCACTGACGCGGCGTTCGATGAAGATGCTCCTCAAATAGCCGTTGAAGATGGCGTAACGACACCCCCGTTCGCTCGGCAATCTTTATCAGGGGTAACGGCGCTTCCAGGTGGCGCTCCATTAACGCAACCGCTTCAATTAAACGCCGATTATGCGAGCCTAATCGGCGCGCCAGCGACATACGCTGCTGATCGTGGCGATTTCTTAAGCGCTCATGAATTAGCTGCTCAGAGACATCCACCGCCAGCTTGGCGCCGTGGCGCTGCTTGATAACCTCTAACGCCATGTCCATCGCCGCCGCACCGCCTGCACAGGAAAACCGGCGCTCCCCTAGCTCAAACAGCTCATCGGATGTGTCAATCAGCGGAAAACGTTCACGGAAAGCAGGCAGGCTCTCCCAGTGCAGCGTTACTCGCTCACCTTTCAGCAGTTCGGCAGCAGCCAGTAGAAAACAGCCGGTATCAATGCCGCCCAGTGCGCAGCCAGCCTGGTCTAAACGGTGTAGCCAACTGACCAAAGGCCGCGTTAGATACGCTTCTGGTTCAAAGCCGCTGCAGACAGCCAGCGAGGGTAAGTCCCAACAGTCGCCAATCGGCTGATCAACCATCAGCGTCATGCCGTTGCTGGCACTGACGGGTTCACCATCCAAACTAAACAGCGTCCAGTCAAACAGGGGGCGACCGCTCATACGGTTGGCAATACGTAAGGGTTCAACAGCGGAAAAAAATGCCATCATTGAAAAGCGGGGCAATAAAACAAACCCTATTCGCTCGGGCATAAGGCCGTGGTAATGCAAACGCACGTGGCTAACTCCTTATTAGGCTTTGCGGAGAGAAACCGCGCAGCAGCCACATTTCCGGCTTGCTGAAGTATGTAGCCGTTGACCACCCTAGACGGTGGCCGACGGGTTGAAGAGGAGTGCAGGGAGATCTCCGCTGCATTCAGGATCACGTTATCCTATGGCGTTTCGAACGAAGAAGAACTTGCCGTGTTGCTAGTTGATTGGGTGCCAAACAACTATGAAGACTGTTTTTCGCCTTTATTGACTAAGCGTTCCATATTCAATGCAATTGACAACACCAAGATTAAACCTTCTTTTAGCAGCGACATGCCAATAACCGCGAAGTAAAAATACACCAACACGGTAATACCCGCCGCTATACCTGCCATGAGGCCCCCATACCCCATACTACCGCCAATCAGCGCAATGACACTTGCCAGTATGCCAACAAACCAAGACAAAAAAATAGCACCATCCCAAGCGGCCCTGAACCAATCAAAAACCGGAAATTCGGACTTGCTAGAAGCAACTTTTTCTTCATCGCTACTTTGGCGCATTGCAGCCAGGCGTAACGCCGCTCCTTTCCAAATTGACCAGGGAATAGTAAAAAATCGTACGACACATACCATAAGCGCCTGGATAACCGCTGGCACAATAGCCGTACCAATTTGGTTTTTTAACTGAGACATTTCCGTTTCCTTTTGAATTTTTGTCGCGCCATTGGCGCAGAGGCATCATTGCCTCACCGTTAACTGCTTGTTTATTACTCGCAGTAGAACCAACCTGACCGGCTGGCAAGTTCTTCTTACTCACAATAGTTAGCATTGAGTAGCTGAGCGCTGGCTTTTTCCAGCATGCTGCTAATTTCAATAGCATCCTGTGAGCTAAACACTTGACCACCGGTCTGTTCCGCCAAGCAATTAGAGAGACCATCTTTAGTCACATCGACGACGTTAATCGTAAGCCGTGGCTGATTTTGGGCAATCTCTGCTGCAATGTGACACTGATCCTGCCCACAACCGTCGGTTCCGTCGACAAAAGCGATGATGGTTGCATCCCGCTCCCGGCCATCCACTAAGCCGGCTGCTGCCACCAAGCTTTCAGCCAAGGGGGTGCCATCATAGGCATGTAAAGACTGGATACCGGCAATCAGCTGCTCTCGCTGGTCAAAGCTGAATATCCCTTGTTTGACTGGAGAACCACACCCTGCATAGGTAATGAGGCCAGTATCAATATCGGGGTGAAGCTGGTTAATAATATGAGATACAGAATCCTTGGCGACCTCTAATCGAGAGGTTCCTGACTCCAATGATAAGAGACGCTCATTGCCTGTATTACGCAGCATCATCTGATGAAACCCAGATAAGCCGAAATACCACTCTTCATCCTCTTGTGTTGCCGCAATATTGAGATTCATCGAACCGGACGTATCAAAAATCAATACAAACTCTGGTGGTAAGCCTTGCTCACCCTCACGGCATGCGTAAGGCACGGCCCCTGAATCGTTTCCAAACCAGCGCGGCCAGTAGCGATCCAAAGGCCAAAATAGATACAGCAGCCAGCCCAGAGCAAAGAGTAGAAGTAACGGCAACAACCACAACAGCGGCTTGAACGATCTACGGCGTGACGCCGCTGCTACAGGGGCAACGGGCGTAACCACCGGAGCAGGCTTAGGCGTAACGATAGGCGCGGTGGCTTTCACCATATCCGCGCCCCAACGAATCACTACGGGTTCGCCGTTGAGGCTATAAAGGTGCTGCTTTTCAGCGGGGCCTATTAAGGTTCGCAAGCTTTCGCCAGCGTCACTATCACCGCGTCTAACCAGCTCATCGGCCAAACGCCCTAAGCTCTGCTGGCGTTGCTCATAACGCTCCAACAATAAAGATTGCTCATCTTTTGTTAAAGCATCAAACACCAGCGGCTGACCCGGCAGTTCCGTCCACCACTCCAGCGTATCCCCCTGACCGTTACGTGGTAGGGCGAACATACTGCCAATGCTAGGAGGAAAATGACGATGAATAAGCGCGACTTTGGCCTGATAGCTTTCAAAAGTACCACCCAGCATCACTTGGGTATCACGCAGGATCCGTTGCATTGTTACTCTTCCGCCTTATTCATAGCCTAAGCTTTGCTGAAGACGGCTTACCTGCTGCTCAAGTTCAGCTAAACGCGCTCTGCGGGCCTCAATTTCTGCTTCGTCACGGGCAGGCTCTTGATTAGCGTTCAATTGCTGCTCAATGGCATTAAGACGATGCTGAAGCCCAAGTTCCTCACCACTACGCGCTTGCAAGCGTGTCAGTAATGTTTGTAGAGAGCTATTGAGTGCTTGCTGCTTTTCTTGCTGAACACTCAAGTCCTCGCGGGTAGCCTGCTGCTGGGCGCGAATGTCGCTATAAACTTGATGAAACAAGGCGTTTTCTTCTTGATCCAGACGAACCTGCTGTTCGCGCTGCTCAACTTGAGCACGATAGGCCCCAGAGGTATCACAAGAGAGTTTTGCTACAAGGCTCGCATCGCGATTATAAGGATCACACTGTTCCGGCGTAGTCGCACAACCGGCCAGCAACACCACGCTGCTGGCTATCATTATGGTTTTACTTATCATGGCGTTTTTCATAATGTTTTGCTCGATTCCTTAACCCAACGTGATAGCAGAGCGCATGTTGTAGAGTTCATCCACTTCTTGCTGCAGTGCCAACACCTGCTGGTTCATCACGTCGATATCCTGTTCGACACGCGCCATTTCTGCGGGACTGGCTTCCACTCTCTCTGCGGCAGCAACCTCTTGATAACTATCTGCTTTCTTACGCATGTTAGCTAGTTCACGACGCAAAATCCCAATATTGCTATCGATAGCTGCCAAGTCACGCTCCGCGGCCGCTTGGTCAAGTTGCTGTGCTTCCATATCAGTTTGAATGCGCTGAATACGCGCTTTATCTTCTTCCATCACCTCGCGCACGGTTTCAGTCCGCGCGATGACATTACGAGTGTCTTCTTGAATATCCGCACTCATTGCCTCTAAACGCTCGCTGGTATTGGCATACTCGCTGCGACGTTGATCAAGATAATAGTTGGCACCCATGGCAACACCGCAAGCACCTAACCCGGCAATAATCATGCACTGCGTCCTATTACTCGGATTGGTGATAGCACAACCCAACATGCCTGCTGCGGCACCGGCTGCACAGGCTTGATAACCTGAACGACTAAAGAACTGCGCATCACTACCTTGGGTTAGTCGCGGGTCCGCAGCAGCGTTACTGCCGTTACCAGATAGCATCGAGCTTCCTGTCGTCACACAGCCGCTGAGCACCAACATACTGCCAGCCACTGCTGACATCATTAGTGCTTTCTTCAAACTTAACGTGCGTGCTTTAAAAGACATCTGATTGCTTTGCATAGTAAGTTCCCTTGCGTTTTTTTTAATTGGCCATAGCTTTGCAGTTTTCCAGCCAGGCATTGGTGGAAATGTGTTGCTCTTGCAGATACTCCCGCTGGTTTTCCCAGTGAGTGTGTAGATAGGGCTTAAGCGGAGTGAGCTGTCGATTACGAGTGATAATTTCCTCAAATACTTCAACTTGCTCTTTGAGCAAGCTTTCACCGTACAACGTGGCTGACTCGACCAAGCTACTGGCGTAGTAACGGCTTAATGCCTGCAGCCTCGCATCCTGCTCTTCTAGGCGCTGTTGACGCATGCCGCAGCTTGCATCTGCGTTGCCAGACTCACAGTTAATTTGGTAATTATTATGGAGAAAATCGAGGAAAACGCCGTCATCCTCTAACTTAGTGCAGAGAAAACTCCCCAGATTAAGACTCGCGCGCACGGCTAAGTTGCGTGCTTCTTCTTGGCGCTGGTTACTTGCTCTTAGCTGGCTCTCTAAGTCGCGCAACTGCTCTTGTAATGCACTATCTTGAAGCTCAGACGCCAAGTTACTCAGCTGCTCAACCGTTCCGGCTGTATCTTGAGATCCGTCTGTAGACTCTAAATCTGCGCCCAGTTCGCGCCAGCTGGCTTCGATCTCAGCAATTCGATCCCGCGAGGTCAAAGTCGGTGCCACCAGCGACAAGCGAAAGCCTACTTGTCCACTTTGGGATTGGCCGCTGTCCCGGTAATAAGGCTCTTCGCCGCGTAATGCTGTGCGAATATCGCTCTGGGGTGTTAGATAACTGCCGCCGCGCACAACGAATCCACCTGCTTGCCCATGCTGGCGATCTAATTTATTGAGGCGAAACGGCTCAAACATCATTTCTGCCGCATTTCCCAACATGTCATGCAGGCCCAGTGGGTTAGGATGCAGTAAACCCGCTAATTGCAATTGACCGTTAGCCGACTGGGGGCCAGCAAACCACTCATATGCATTCAAGCCTTCCGGCATGGGATATCGACCATCACGAAACTCAGCAACATCAACTTCTAAGCCACCCCGCGCGGCATATTCCCACTCAATTTCTGTGGGCAAGCGCACAAAACCCAGCACTCCATCCTCCTGCGGCAAAGCATCTTCACTGTTCTCACGCAGCCAAAGGTTATAACGGTCCGCTGCCGCTGTTGCCTCGAACCAACTCACTGATACCACCGGCAAGCGTAAGCGCGTTGAAGGTGACGGACACTCGTCCCTCATTAAGGCGTCATACTGCAATTGCGTTGTTTCATACTTAGCCAGTAGGTAGTAACGCGAGACGCCTTCGCTTTCACTGAAATTACCGGAAACATAGGAAGGCCGACGCTGCTCAACATACCCCCAGCCAGTACCGTCCTGACCGATATTGATTGGGAAATCATCAAGGGGTCCAGTCGCCGGAATATGCACTTTGCGAAACGCCATGGCGCCATCACAAGGCATCGGCAGAATGACATCATCATCTTGAGGCATGGGATTATACAATCGCTCATCCCATTCGGCTGAGGCAGTGCCCACCTGAAAAAGCAAAACAGCAGCGCACCCTGCACCACCCCAATGTCGGGAAAACTCTCTAAGGGATTTATAATTCACGCAGACTCTCCGCAGGTTCAATACTGAAAGCGCGCAGCATGCCAATCAACGCCACGACGAGGGCAACTAACAACGCCAATAAAAGGGCCATCACGCCGTGCACGAAGGTGATCCGGCAGACAACGCTCCCGGTTGTCGTACTCATTGCCAGGGCCTGGTTAAATATCTGGCTTCCCAGCCCATAGAGAGCAAGTCCAACCCCGTACGCTGCAAGCGTTAGCGTGCTGGCCTGCAAGACGATATATCCCGCGATTGCCGGACGATCAAAGCCCAATAGGCGAAGCACTGCTAAATCCTTGCGCTTACGATCGATGTTAGCTAAGAAAGCGCCTAGCATTGACGCTAAACAACCTACCAACGCGGTACTCGCAATAACCCCAAACACCAGCCCCAACACATGGTTGATGGCCTTTACATTCTCGATCTCAGCCAAGCGGCTGGCCGTATCGATATGCTGGGCATTGAGCCACTGTTCCAGTTTCGCCACCTGATCCATGTCGGCGGCATACAAACGAGCACGAGAAAAATGTGTTTCCCTGTCACCTCGTTGCTCACCTGTCTCCACCCCAAGGGAGTCTATACGGTAGCCATCGCGAAAATCTTCAAGTGCAATCAATAGCGGTAGCGTGACAAAAGCAGCCGGTCGGGGGAAAACGTCAGCGGGTAAAATACCTTTCACAATGACAGATTGCTGACCACGCTCTGCTCGGCCATCAAGACGGCGGCTGACAAACAAACTCAACTCTTCGTCAACGCCCACATTTAAGCGACGAGCAGCCGATTCACTCAGTACGACCGCAGTTCCTTGAAGGGGCTGAGATAGCGAAAGTGATGCCAGTAGAGGATCACCTTCCGCTGTGGGAATAATTTCAGCGTTATCGACGAAATGGCGGCGATCCCGCACTAAATCTGCTTGGGTATTAAGTGAGCGTGTCATACCAATTGCAAAACCCACCTCAGCGCGGTTGCGCAGCTCTTCAAGCCATTCAGCATCATAACGACCGCTGGAAATCATACGAATTTCCAAATTGCGAGGGTCATTAAGTAGCTCCGACTGTAATTGGCTGACGACCCCATGCTTAAGCCCGAACAGCAATAATAAGGGCGCAATCACGGCAACCAGCGCCGCGGCAATACACATCGACACCTTGCGGTCATGCCAGAGATCTTTTAATGCTAACGATGCCAGCAGTCGAAAACGCTTAGTTGCGGGGTTCAAAGACGGTCTCCCCTTTTAACGTGATGGCATCAAAGCGCGCTAAACCGAATGTCTGAACGAGATCCCAGTCATGAGAGACGACTAGCGCGGCAAGCTGTAGCTCTTCCACTACTTCCATAAACAGTGCAAAGAGCCCATGCGCGCTATGAGGGTCAAGTGCGGCGGTGGGTTCATCAGCCAATAACAGATGTGGCTCGTGTGCCAAAGCACGCACAAAAGCGACCCGTTGACGCTCACCAATGGAAAGCATTGCCGGACGTTTATCCATCAGCAGCGTTAAACCCAGGCGTTCGACGGCTTGCTCAACACGATCGCTTTTATTGGGCAACCCCTGCAGACGACGCGGCAGGGCAATATTGTCAGCCACATTTAAAAACGGCAGTAACCCACCGTTTTGCAGCACAAACCCTATATCACGTGCACGAAGCTTAGCCAGTTCACCTTGCTCGTGATTACGCCAAAGCGTTGCAACGTCGTGCTGTGCTTTCCCCAGAATAAAATGCTCAAGCGCGCTGGGTGCCAAAAGCAGCCCCACCGCTTCTAATAAGGTGCTTTTTCCACACCCACTAGGGCCGGTAATCGCCAAGCACTCACCTGGTGATAGGCATAATTTTGGCAAGCGTATTTTATGTGCTTGCGTGCCTTGACCACGCTGCACCACCATGCCCTGTATCGCCAACATCCTGTTTACCTCAGTTGTTTTAAATGCCTATATCAGGGCATCATTTCAAGAGGAACAGGATAGACGTCGTCTCTTGGATCACTGCCTTCAGCAAGCGAAACCCATCGATCGACATCCTCGTTATAGCGCTGATAGTGACGCAGCTTAATGCTCAGATTACGAATGAAGCGCTCTTGAGATAGACCATCCCAGCTCTTCCAGGTGGCTTCATCTAAATTGAGCACTTCGCTCTGGTAAGGTAGGTCTTCTAGGTACTCTCCCATCAAACCCAACTCGGCCAACTGTGTAGTCTCGTTTTGCTGCAGCTGATTAGGGTCGGTGCCCATGGCTGCTGCCACCGAACGCAGCCGATCAAACATGTCAGTAGGTGAAATAAGCCCCTGGTTGGCAGCATCCAAAATCTGCGTTACAACATCACTAAGATCGCTCAACTGCGATTTCGTCAGTAGCACTCGAACGTCAGTACTTGGACGGTTTTGCTGTACTAGATCACGATCGCTAATCCAGGCCTCGAAAACCGGCGGAGCTACACTCCCCTTCTGCTGGCCAAGGTAAGCAAGTTGCATCGCGTGGCCAATGAGGCTCGCATCTTCCAGCAGGCGCTGCTGATCGGGGTCAGTCTCATCAGGGTCAGACTGTTGCGCATTCAAGGCGCTTCCGATAGCACCGTCACCCAGGTAAGCCGCACGCACTTGAGACGTAATTGCCTCAGCCAAGGCATCCACTTTAGCGCCGAAAGCCTCGACATCGCCTGCTTCCACTGGGTAGTACAAAGAGGTGTTGGTGCCCGCATAGGTCGAGAGGTTTGCGTATTGGGCTGCAGCCCTAGCATGGTCGTTAAAACGTTCGCCGCTTGCCGTTTTCAAGTGAAGTGTGTAAATGGCCACACCTGGATTAGCAGCCTCTAGCCGCACTTGGTCAGCACTTAACCCGGTTGAGGAGCGCTCATGATCACCCTCGATGGCGCTGGCATCGGTAATTAAAACAATATAGCGAGCGCCATACTGGCTCCAATCTACTTCATCAATTGCCTGCATCACCCCGGCATAAGCATCTTCTTCAAAACCCGGCGTGGAAACCGTAGCTTCATGGAGCTTATCCATGCGCGCCATCAAGTCTTCCCTGCCTTGAACCTCCATCGGGTTGGCATACATGCGGCTGACGTACTCAAGTTCAGGCACCATCTCTACGCTGTCGCGAAAAGACACCAAACCAAATTTGACTTGCTGATCAAGGTTTTCCGCTTCGATTCGATCGAGTATCTTGCTCACTGCTTCACGAGTACGCTCGATATACGGCCCCATGGAAATCGTCGAGTCAATCACGAACACAACGCCTGCGTTAAATTCACGCAACTGACTGGCCTGCGTGCCACCTTCAGGGCCTGTTTCAACCCCAGCAGGATCCAGCTCACCCGCTTTACTAACTGACGCCACGTTCAATAAGCGTGCACGAAAGCCAGCTTCAGTGAATACCTCTTCACCTTCGAGTATGGGCAACAAGTAAAACTGTTCCTGAAGATCGACAAAGTACTCAGGCTCCCGTGCCAAAACCGCAGACACCTCTTCATCACGATCCAGAGCAGCATGTAAAGGAACTACCTGACTGGAAGGCTCGTATTCATCGAGAATGTCTTGCAGGTCATTTCTCTCACGGAAGAACAACAGGCGCTGACGGTTTGCTGGATTAGTGAACGCCAGCGTTAACTGCATTTTCCATGCAACACTGCAATCCGCCGGTAACCACCCGCTCGTGTCACCATAGCTATCCGGCCCAACTTTCAGCCACTCACGTCCATCAACGTCGCTGCGCTCATAAACATAAAAACGGGTAAACGCTGGCTGAAGTTCGCCACTGCTTCCCGCCGTCTGCGTTAATTCACACCCGGGTGTCGTCAGCACACGCTGATGCAGAGTTTGCTTACCTTCTTGCAGTAGCGGACGTGGATCGGCCAGCGCTACAGTGGCACCCAGCCCTATGCCTGATAAAGCAACCGTCGAAAAAACGAAGGTCGCGAGCGTTTTACGCATCATCCGCCCAACTCCTCAAAACGTGCCTGTGCTTCACTATTTTCAGGCTCAACATCGAGTACGATCTGGTACCAATAGCCCGCGGTTTCCGCATCGGCTGAGCTAAAGCAGGTGTTAGCCTGGTGATAGGCTGGGTCGTATTCACGAGCATAAGCCAGCGCAATAGTGGCATCGCCAGCGATAGCGCGGTTGGCGTATAGACGCCGCGCTATTCCGCACTGATTGGCATCACGTGCTGCTTCGATCACAGACAGCAGCGCTTCTGACGTCATATCTGCTTGGGAACAGCCTTGTACAAATGCCAACTCATCCTGCTCACCCAGTGCTTCTATCGAACATGCCATTGCCGGGCCGGCCGATGATTCAGCACTGCTTTCTTGCAGATTTTCTTCAGAAGAGAGGTCAGCCTCTGCTTCGCTAACGTCGTTATCTTCTTGTACGATTTCCTCCTCTTCGAAACTGCCTTCTTCCTCGATGTTCTCTTGAGTAGTCGGCTCAGTTTCCGTGGTATTGGCATTGTTGCTAAACCAGTACCAAGCACCGAATGCCACGGCAGCCAAGAGTCCAAGCCCCA
Organism: Halomonas sp. GFAJ-1; assembly: GCF_000236625.2. Classification (NCBI taxonomy): domain Bacteria; kingdom Pseudomonadati; phylum Pseudomonadota; class Gammaproteobacteria; order Oceanospirillales; family Halomonadaceae; genus Halomonas; species Halomonas sp. GFAJ-1. Next base: position 37,150 of record NZ_AHBC01000040.1, on the reverse strand, counting down.
ACAATAGAAACAACAAAGGCCCCCGCTTGCTTGTCTTGTTCACTGGCGGAGTTTCCACGACCGGCACGGGTTCAGGCTTAGGCGGCGCTTTTAATTCAGGTTCTGTCTCTGGCGCTGGGTCAGGCGTTTTGTCCGTGACAGGGGGCGAATGCAGGGCCGTACTGGCAGCTGCAGAAGGCGTAGAACCCGCAGCGCTGGACGGCATTAAATCGCGTGATAGCCGAATTACCCCTTCACCTTTCGTTCCCTGAGCATCCTGCAGTGTCAGCAGATATTGCGTAGAGCCGGGAAGCTCTAAAAGAGGATCAATAATCGTGCTGTCGAGCACTACCTGGAGACGCTCGGCATCGGCTTCTTCCAACCTTGCCAATTCAAACGAGTGAGTCTTAGTGCTCCACGTTTTGCCCGGATGCAGAAATTGTTGATCCTGGCTTTCTTGAATCGTCAGTTGCAGTGTCGTCGTTGCTCCTTTCCATCCCTTGAGCAGTAAACGGCCTTGACCCGGCGTACCGGATTCCAGCGGACGCAGTTCAACCCGCATGGGTCACCTCCGGTTGGCGAAACGTTGACAGTACAGCACCCAGGCGCTCGTTTTGTTCCATGGTAATTTCCCGTCCCGCGGTATGACCTGCATTTTCCTGCGTCACGATACACAGTCCTGAAAGCCAGTCGGCCAAGTAAAGTACGGCTTGATTCACCGGTTGAGGCGCAAGGTGCGGTAGCTCCCCCGGCAAAATGGGGGGATTCGGCAAAAACAGCTTTTCTTTTTTACCCGCGAGGCTGTTAGGTCGCTGGTCAACCGGCACATTCTGATACCCCAGCCATGCAATAAAGTCGCGCAGCACCAATTGAGCGGCTAATACTTGACGCTCTACCAACTGATCACGTTTAGCACTGCTTTGGGCACGCCTTAGCAGCGCTTGATCCAAATGCTGCTGTAGCTCCATACGATTAGCGGCTGTGATCAGCTCGTCGGTCAGCGACTCAACCACGGCTTTTTCCAATCCCAACAGTTGAAGCAACGCCTGCCGCCCGGGTATTTCTCGCAGATGAGCCACCCATGCCTGGAAAACCTTGCGTGCGAAGCGGTGATCCGCACCTTGTAGCACTGGCGCGTTATTGGAGGCAGGTGCAGCCGCGGCATTATCATCAAAGGGAGAGCCGCTGGAGAAGGGGTCATCATTCAGGCTAAAGCCGCTATTGCAGTAGAGGCTATCGGCCTGCTTAGCTTCCTCTTTATCTGCATCGCCTTCTGTGGCTGGCACACCTTCTTCTTCGCTATCGCTCAAGTACAGATCGCGAACTGTTTGCTGGGGTAGCTCCAACTGGTGCTGCAACTCACCTAGGGTTGCCAGGCGCTGCCCTAGGCTTTGCCACAAAAGCTTGGCGGCCTCGCGTTTTTTAGCCACTTCGCCACTGCCATCGGTGTGATGAAGAGGAGCCAAGCGTTTTTCAACCAAAGAGGTTAGTGTGTCGTTCAGCTGCTTTTCGATACTGGCCAACTTAAAGTCCAGCGTGGCAATGCGGCCTAAGTACTGGCTGATGCGCTTGATGCCGCCATCGTTAAGCGCCAGCATCGCTTCCCAAGCTTCGTCAGGCGCGTGCACGTGCTTTTGAACGCTGGCATTCTCAGCAAAGGTAGACGCCATACGCACAAGAGGCGCTGCGCAGTCGTCGTTAATACCCAGCTCTTCGTTATCACGGCTATCAAGGAAAGGAACGGGCAGCCGCGGCTTGCGCACTAGAAAAGTATTGTTGAAGGGTTCACCCGGCGCCCACTGGCTCATCCAGTCGTACTGACCAAAACGCTCCAACAGAGTCATCTTAATCAACCCTTCCCAGCCTTCACGTAACTGGCTTTCCGTCAGGTTCAACGCGCCACTGATACGCTTATCAAACATGGTAAGCGTCCAGATTAGCCCCGGCGCTTTACCCGCACGGTCTTGGCTGGTTACGCCTTGGGTCTTTTCAATCCAGCGCGTTAGCACCGGGCCGACCGAGGTCACGTCGCTTTGTTTATCCGAGCTCGTACACACCACCAGAGCGTTCATTTCCTGGCTGTCTGTATACCGTTCGAATAAATAAGCTACTTTGCCGCGCAGTACTAGCTGTGAAACTGGGTTGCCCCCTTCGCTACTGGCTTGACTGGCAGCTTCAGTAACACTCTTCAGGCTAAGGCGGCCGCGATAACCAGGAAAGTCTAATAAATCAACTTTTTCAACGTGAGGGTCTTGGGTTGGCTCAATCAGCGGGAACGTAAGCTCGGCGGTCAGTGCTGCTAACTGAGCTACCGATACCGCTACCGCTTTGCCGGGCGCTTCCTGCTCTACTGGGCGCACCTCTAAACTATGATCACTGGCACTTCCTAAACGCTCAAGAATATCCACGTTCATAATGCTGTCACGCTGGCTATAGCCCTCGCCTTCGGGGGTCACGAGACACGTCAGCGGCGCATAAACGGTAGGGGCGTTGCCAAGGCGCCGTAAGGTGGACGCCAACTGCACATAAAGACGAGTAAGCTCTTCTTGCTCGCCCCACAGCAGAGAGAATAGATCAGCACGCTGTTCGCAGGAGAGGCGCGGCGCTAATTTGAGAACCCGCGGCCAGTAACGCGCTTCCAGTTTGCTAATCGATTTCTTAAAGCTGCCAGTGAGGTAATCCCATAATGACACTACATCATCACCGCTTAACCCTGGCTGTTCGTCTGCCGTAATATCAACACCTTCGAACGGCCTGAGAATTCGCTCAATACGTGCTTCATCAAGTTCATAGTGCAGCTGTTCATGGTCGAAATCGTTAAACCAGGCGTTAGCCAATATCTTGGCAATTTCAACTTCACTGAAAAGGCGCAGTTCAACAGGCGAATCTGCTGGCCCGCTCATCGCCGTACGACTGAAGCGGGTTACCAAACCAGTGGCTTCCTTACCCCCACCAACAGGGTTTACGTGCTCAATGAAATCAAGACGCTTGCCGCCGTAATCGGTTTCCAGCTTGCCGTTGTGTCCCGCGGCCATTGCCGAGATCAAGTAGGACTTCCCTGCTTGGGAAAGCCCGAAAAAACCAATGGTCATTGGGGTGCCCGCAGCACGCCCCAGGCTTGAGGCTAGGTTACGTGCCTTGTGCAATTCCAGAATCAAGTTATCCGCTTCACTATCCAGACGCGGGGCATTGCCACGGACATTTTCGATCCACTCGATAGCTTGACCGGCACCGGCGTGCACAGCATTCCAGCCTTGGCCCAGTTGGTGTTGTTTAGCCGTCAGATTGCTCATTTGCGCTTCACACTCCCGCTGTCCAGCCAGTAATTAGAATCGCCCAGCCCTGCATCAATCATCGTATTGAGCTGAAGATTAATATCTGTTTTGCTAAATGACTTGTTGGTATTGGAGCTAACTCGGCTAACTTTTAGCTCATCACTGATGAGGCCGACTTTGTCTTTTTTATCAACGACTTTGAGTTCCACTTCGACCACCGGCTGGTTGCCGTTTCCATCATTCACTACTGCTTCTCTATATTTATCCTTGCCCGACTCGGTCAGCTCAAGGGTATAGAGCGGTGAGGCCACCCAACGCTCGGCATCTAACTGACGATAACCAAGACGCACAATCCCCCCGCGCACCTGTACTTTTGTTTCGTCGTCTTCTGGCAGCTCAATCGCGGTGCCGTTTTCATTGGCTTTGATATCCCGATAGACCACGTCGTCGCTTTTCATGACGTTGTTGTTATCAATCGAGCCTAAGTGGCGAATCAATGAGTAAGGCCTGAGCTCCTGAGTACGGAAGTAAAAACTGGGTAAATCTAACTGATCACACAACAGGCACAGCATCGCGCCGACCGCCGCAGTACTTTTGGGGTCATCAATCTCGCCATTAGAGTGGAAGGGGTACCAGTTACCAGTGCGATAGTTCTGCATGGGCAGAATCCGCCCAGGGGGTAGCGGCAGCATTTTGCGTAAAAACGCTTGGATACCTGGTAATCGTGATGGACGGCCCGTTAGCAGCAACATGTCGCAGCTATATTGATGGATCACCTCACATAGAGCGCCGAGGGTTTTACCGATATTGATGCCATCGCCCAAAAACGCTTTATGCACGTGAGGGAGGTTAAAGGTAATCGGGATGTCCATTAGCTCGAACGGTGTGGCGCTATGGTTTTTCACATCACGTCGCACGGCCCCATGTACATATTCCCTAACCGCCTCGCTTGCCGCGTGATCACCCAACAGCTCTCGGTACGTCGCAGTGATGACGTGCGGGTTCTCCTCACTTTCTTTTTCTTGAGGATCAAAATTTTCGTAATAACTGAGCAATTTCAACCCAAGAGGCGTGAAGACCTGCAAATTGAGCTGCTGACGCAGCACCTGCTCCTGAGCACTCAGGCTTTCTCCACCCAGCAAGCGTGACATCATGGCATCCGGGGAAGACACCCCCGTCAGCCTAAGTGCCTCTTCAAAGCTCTTCAGTACAAAGGTCTGAATGACATCAAGCAGAATGTCATCGCCGGCAATACGGAAGCCATCACGAAAACGTTGCTCAGGAACGATATGAACATTGCTACTGTTGCCGCTTCTTTCATCGCTCTCGATACGGTAATCGGTGATCACTAAATCGGTGGTGCCACCACCAATATCGATACTGGCAAGCGTTATCCGATCCCGCTGCTGTTTTTCTGGGCGCGCCAAAGTGTCGAAAAATTCTTCAGGATGGCCTGCGAAGTTTTCATTGATTTCGGTATATAGATAAACCAGCTGCCCGCAGGTCGCTTCGTCCCACTCGACACGAATTTTTGGCAGCGGTGGTGACGGCGCGTCAGCCTCAACAGGCTCAAAGGGGTCATCCTCACCCTGATACCACCCCATGCCCTGCCAAATCAGTCCCACCGCTTCACGCATACGCTCATCCAGGATACTGCGCTCTGCAAGCGGCATAGCCGGGGGCACCGTCAAGATGATTGAACGTAGGCGGCGCGGAACATCGATATTGCCCTGACGAGAGCGTTGGGCCGGGCTATTGATTTGCATCAGCGCCTGCGCCAACACTTCCGAAAGCATGAAAGTCATCAAGGAGCTACGCGAATAGTGCGGTTTGAAGACTGGAAGATCATCCTCCTCATCATCACGCATGACCGCATAGATCGCTTTGCCGCGCTCATTGATCAGGTTGGAAAAAGGAGCGGCCGTGGCGAAAGGCTCTTTATCTGCTTTGACATAAGCACTATTAAACCGCCAGCCGTGTGTGTACCGACTGCCGTCCCACAAATAACGCTTGGGGCTTGAAAGACCCGTCGAGCCTTCGGTACCGCGACGACGACTAGCCAGGCGCCCCGCCTCACCTCCCACTCGAGCAATGGTGGGCCAGCGGAAAGCATCATGGCGGCCGCTCTTAACCGAGAGATGATCCTTACCAAAGAAAGTCTGGGAAAACTCGACACGACTTTCGAAAGGTTCGTTGTAAACGCACTCTGGGTCGACCAGGTCACGTAACTCGAGAACATAGTTCTGCTTTAAACCAGAGCCTGACTGCTCATGGTGCTCAATCAGAATACCGCAGGTGCGCGAATTGCCCACATCCAAAACAAGGTCGACAGAGATGGGGGTTTTCTGGCTAGCATCTTTACCTACTAAGCGAACCTCAGGTACTCGCACCTTGGGCTTTCGCTGTGTACGCTCGGCGGGAATCGGTTTCCACAACAGACTCAGCAGGTTCAAGTAGTGGGCCTGGGGATGTAGCGCCTTAATGTCATCCTCCAGCTCATTCTGATCCATCTCCGGATGGCCTTCCCGGTATAAATCATTGAGCCACTCTTTAACCCAAGCCAAGTCCATGAACCAGCCCATTTCATGGGGAGTCAAGGCAAGCTTAAATGTCTCTCCCGAACGCACGTCTTCTTCATTGGGTGCCAAGTAAGCCGTGCCTTCGCGCTTAAGCATACTCCGCGTATCAAACGCGATCGTCATACGATGGGTGTGGCCATCAACATCGGGCGTATCCAGCGCTACCAAACGCAGACGCGACCAGTTGCTGGGGCCCTCATCAAATCGATGCGGCGGCATGTGCCGAAAAAACGGTATCGGCACCCACTGCCGATCCAACAATGCCAAACTCGACTCCATATCCATGTCGAGGTACGGCTTACTAACTCGCTCAACCTTGTTGGGTTCCGGCTCATAAAAAGTAGTGCCATCTTCTTCATTGGTGAGCAGGCGTACCAAAAGGTCATCTGCCAATTTAGCAAACTCACCGCCGGCTTCCTTACGAGGCTCAAGCGTCAGGGCAAAATCTACAAACTGAACACCGGTATCGTTGACCAACGGGACAACGTCTTGGAACTGAGTGACTTCAGGCAACATGTCGTAACTCTTCTCTCAACTATTCCGCAATTATTCGTTGTCTTTCCACATTTGCATGGGAAAGGTCTCGTTGGCGTAGCTGACAGCGCAGTCGGCCATGTCAGTGGCACCCTGCTCGCAAAGCACTTCGGGCATATCGTAATGGCTGCCATCTTCACAGCTAGCTTGGCCCTGACTTTGGATCGAAAGTGCGCCCCCCTGCATTGCCGCATCGATTGGGCCTGTACAGGTAACGCCACCTTGACGCAGCTGCACTTGCCCCCTGCCCTCTTCAAACTCATACGAGACACGTAACGGGCGTCCTGTATCGCTATCCATGACGCCTGCCGCACGCCAGTTACCATTTAAAAAGTTAGCGGGGCCATCCGCCGCCTGGGAGGGAATAGTAAGCGGCTCAAACGAGGCCGGAGGAGCTAACGCTGCATTATCAGGCAACATTTCTTGCCCCAGCTCGGGTGGGGCCATCGGCGCTTCGGGCTGATTACCAGCGGGTATTTCAGGAGCGGTTCCCTCCGCTGATAGCTCACTTACCGCCCCGCCGCCTTCAGGCAAAGTGGGCAGTTCAGGCATACCAGCTTCCGGCATACCTAAGCCAGGAACACCCAGATCTGGCGCTCCTATCTCCGGCAAACCAACGGCTGGTAATCCTGAGCCACGACCATCCAGCGCCAAACCGCTATTACCGGCACCTCCCCACCACCGCGGGCTAGAAAGATCCGGCATTGAAATAGCAGGAAAATGCAAATCGGGTATCTTAGGCATACGTAGATTGTTCGAGCCCGTACCGGGTGCCTGGAAGTCAGGTGCTTGCAAATTACCAGTGCCAACGCCAGGCAAATTAGCTTGTGGTGTGCAACTGCGCAGTCCAAAGAAACCTAGAAGAAGTAGCAATGGCAAGAGGAGAGCTAACGGCCACCAACGCCGCCACCAGGGGCGCCTTGCAACCATCAAAGGCGACTCCGGCTCAGAAACTGGCTCAACCGGAGTAGCTGCCGCTAGCGGTATGGTTGGTTTCGGAGCAGGTGCGTGCTCTTGTGGATAAAGAAAATGCAAGGGATCGGAAGAGCGCTTCGCATCGGGGTACTCAAACCCCCAAAAGGTAAGCACGGGCGTGCCGTTTACAAGGTAAACATGGTCTTGATCGGGAATTCTAATGACTTGCTTGAGCAACTTCGCCAACACGCCGCGGTCGTTATGTGCCCCATCTGCTTTGGCCATTGAAGTGTCGCTGAAGCTTTTTAAAAAGCTTTCAAATTGACGCAACTCCTGTCGAGCCGGTGCTCGCTCTTCTTCGCTGGCCGCGCTCCACGGTATAACGTCGCCTTCAATTGCGCTGTACCAATCTAGGAGTTCACCCTGCTGGTCACTTTGGGGAATTGCTAGATGGCGCTCCATGTTTGGAAAACCAGGCTCTTGCAACTTCCGTTTATGCGACTCACGCCGGATGGACTCACGGAGCTGAAGAGCCGAGCGAAAGACAGGCTGTCCAGTCTCCCCCAACGCTGAAAACTGCTCACTTTTACCGCTGCGTAGTAATACGCCCTGCATACTTGAACCCTTGAGTTTTTATATTTTACCCAGCACCAACAGGCACTCGTTTTAAAAATAGAGAGGTGATTTTTAGAATAAAAAAAACGTGCAGGCGCGCTCCCCAAATGGCACTTTCCCAAAAATGCCACTTTTTAGCTCACAATAGACAAACAGCCTTCTCTTTTTTTCGTTCTCTACTATTTATCTGATGTGCGTCAATTTTTTCGATACGACATAAGGTTAGCTAGGCCATACGAGCCAACAATTTTTTGTTCGTTATCATGAAAAAACTAATACACATTAACTAATTCTGTTTAGTAAATAAACTATCTTTTGGAGTAAGCCATTGCTCAACAGATACGCGTCATGCCAGGCGCACTAGCATCATGTCCGCCACCAACGCAACCAAAGGCTATACAAAAATAAAATCAATCTTCACATGCGTATAGGTTTAACCACTTCTTTTGGGGCTTTGCTATAGTGATGCTTAAAGTCCCTCAGGAGCGGCGCCATGTTAGCCCTGCAACACATCAGCAAAACGTTCAGCACGCCGCAGGGCGATATTCATGTGCTCAACCACGTTGACCTAACCCTCCCGCAAGGAAGCAGTGTGGCGCTTATGGGCGAATCAGGCAGCGGTAAATCGACCCTACTTCACCTTGCCGCGGGGCTAGATACGCCGGACCACGGTAGTGTCACTATCAATGGGCAGACGCTTTCTGGCCTGAATGAGACCGCACGCTCTGCACTGCGCCGCCAACAACTGGGGCTTATCTTTCAACAATTCCATCTGGTGCCCAGCTTAAACGTTGCCGATAATCTTCGGTTGCAAGCACGTCTTGCGGGCCGAGAAAACCCCGAATGGAGCCGCCACCTGCTGGAACGATTAGGGCTTGGCGGACGAGAATCGAACTACCCAGAGCAACTCTCCGGCGGCCAACAGCAACGCCTTGCCATTGGCCGCGCATTAGCCGTTCGCCCAGCGTTGCTATTAGCCGACGAACCTACGGGCAACCTGGACGAGCAAACGGCAGATATTGTACTCAACCTGCTATTAGCACTCGTTAAAGAGACGCAGTGCGCCCTACTGATGGTGACCCACAGCGCGCGCGTCGCCGCCCCACTCGACCGCACCTATCGGCTTCACCTAGGCCAACTGCAGGAAATGAGCGCATGATAGGGCGCGTGCTTATTACGCTACTGAGCCACTACAAGCGCCACCCGGCACAGCTTGTAATGCTGCTGGTGGGGCTGTGGGTGGCCAGCGCCCTATGGAGCAGTGTTCAAGCGATTAACACCACAGCAAAAGAGAGCTATGCCCGAGCCAATGCGCTCTTCAGCGCTGACACCGACCAGCTTGACCGACGTAATGGTAACCCGCTAACTATTGACGACTATTTAACGCTTCGTCGTGCAGGCCTCCCCGTTTCGCCGCTGCTAGAGGCCACCTTCACGCATAATGGCACCCGCTTTTCCGTACTGGGCATTGACCCTTTCACACTGCCCTCCTCAGGTGCTGGAGGTGATGGGTCTCTCAACGATTTCATCACCCCACCTTGGCAAACACAGCTAGCGCCAGACACCTTGCCATCCTTAGGGCTTCGCCGCGAGGAGGCCACAGGCGCAACGCCTACTGTTGCCGGGCAGGCGCTACCGCCCCTTACACTGCGTAACGACTTACCGCCTGACACGCTCATCATGGATATTGCGGCGGCTTCCAACCTGTTTGGTGAGCAGGCAACGCTTAGCCTGGCATCCGCTACAGGAGCGCTTGACCAGCCGCCGGATGGCTACCGGATAACCCGTGCAGCCAATCTGGCGTCACCAGAGCAGCTTACCGATAGTTTCCATCTTAATTTAACGGCCTTAGCGCTACTCTCGCTGGTGGTTGGGCTATTTATTGTTCAAGCCGCTTTAGGGTTGGCCATGGAACAGCGCTTAGCCACGCTGCGCACGCTACGCGCACTGGGCGTGCCAGCCACCACCTTAACGCTCGCCATCCTCATGGAGCTGCTCGTTTTTGGGATACTCGGCGCTTCTCTTGGCCTAACCAGCGGACTTTGGCTCGCCGGAAAGCTTCTACCAGACGTTGCGAGCACTATTTCCTCGCTCTACCGAGCAGATGTTCAACAGTCGTTATCGCTCCCCTGGCACTACTGGCTCGGCAGCGTCGCGATTACCCTGGGCGGTCTACTGCTCGCCGGCAGCGGAACGCTGTGGCGCGCGGCACGATTAAATGTACTGGCACTCGGTCACGCCTTCGCGTGGCGCAGCGGCTATCAGCGCCAGCTCACGCGTATGCTAAAAGCAGGCGGCTTAGCGGCTCTGCTCACCCTTGGCCTGGCATTCTGGCTGAGTAGGCTTCCCGCTGGCAGCGGTCTGGTGGCGAGCTTTAGCCTAGTGGCGGCGCTACTGCTGACCTGCGCCCTGTGTTTACCGCCGCTACTCTATGGTGTGCTTCACACCCTGCAAAAAGTATTGCGCCGCTTTGCGTTAATGCAGTGGGCCGTGGCCGATATGCAGCTACAGCTGCCTCGTTTATCGCTTGCCATGGTGGCGCTGTTGATTGCACTGGCAACTAACCTGGGGGTGAGTAGCATGGTAGGCGGTTTCCGGCTGACGTTTTTAGAGTGGCTAGACCAACGCCTAAGCGCGCCACTCTATATCAATGCCGTGCCGTCGACATTAGCCCCACTGAACGAGTGGCTGCTAACGCAAGAGAGCGTAATGGCAACGTTACCCACCGCAAGAGGAAGTACAGACCTACTGGCCACACCTTCACCCACCAATACTGAATTAACCTCCCAAGGCACGGTTACGCTGTTTGGCGTTAGCTCCTCGCCGTTATTAACCGCAAACTGGCCACTACTGGACACTCACGACGATGCCGCGTCCGCTTGGCAAGCGCTAGGTAGCGACAGCGTCTTTATCAACGAACAGATGGCGATAGCGCGCGCCCTGGCACCGGGCGATACAGTGACACTCAATACCCGACAAGGCGCTGACAATTTTAAGATAGCCGCTATTTACCCTGACTACGGCAACCCCCAACAGCAGATACTGCTAACGGTAGAAGCGTTAACGCAGCGCTTTGACGGGGAGCTAGCTTCAATCGGTGTTGCCCTAAACGAGAATGCCGATGAAGATCAGTTTCGCCAGACCCTGATGAATGAATTCAACCTCTCCGCCGAAGCACTAGTGAACCAGCAAGAAGTTAAGCGGATCGCCACCCAAATTTTTGAGCGCACTTTTAGCATTACCCGCGCCCTTAATGGGTTAACGCTCGGCGTGGCTGCTCTGGCGCTACTCGCGACGCTGCTGGCCCAGGCGCATCAACGACAGCGCCAGCTGGCAGCCCTCTGGGCGCTGGGCGTTCCTCGCGCCACGCTGGTGAAACTACCGTTACTTCAGCTGGGCGGGCTTGCGCTATTAACGGGCCTTATCGCCTTACCGCTTGGTATCGCCATTACCTGGTTGTTAGTGGCGGTGATCAACGTCTCCGCCTTCGGGTGGCGGCTCCCACTGCAGCTATTCCCGCTGGATATCGTCACAATGCTACTAACGGCAATTGGCGTTGCTCTACTTGCCGCTGCCCTGCCCTGCGTACAGCTCTGGCGCACGTCGCCCCGCGCCCTACTCAATGAGGGCAACACATGAACAGACACTGGTTAAGCACAATAGTGTTTAGCGCCCTGGCGTTAATGAGTCTCAGCGGCTGTAGCGAAGGCGGCACTGAAAGCTCGCCGCCTGCTCAGGAGGGCTTTGCTGGGCTTGGCGCACAGGCAGAAGGGTTTGCCCACGCTGACGCTTCTACGCCGCTGATGTTTCCTGACGATCACGGCCCCCACCCTGATTATCGTATTGAGTGGTGGTACCTAACCGCTAACCTTGAAGATGAGTCAGGTGAACCTCTAGGGCTGCAATGGACGCTCTTTCGCCAGGCGTTAATGCCGCCACAGGAGCGGCCCTCCCCATCCCCTTGGGCCAGCGACCAAGTATGGATGGCGCATATGGGCATCTCACAACAAGACACCCATCTCGCCGCGGAACGCTTTGCACGCAGCCATAGCGCCCAACCCCAAGGGCAAGCCGGCGTAATCGCTCTTCCTTTTCAAGCGTGGATTGACGACTGGACGCTGCAAAGCCCTTCAGATGATAACTTTGAACGCTTCACCCTAAACGCCTACAGCGGTGAAGGCGAAGAACGTTTTGGCTATGAACTTACCCTACAGGCAGAAGGCCCTCTAGTATGGCACGGCGAAAACGGGTTTAACGCCAAGACCGTGGAAGGCCAAGGCTCTCACTACTACAGCCAGCCCTTTCTAACCGTTAAAGGCAGCGTAACGTTGAACGGAGAAACCCATGAGGTTCAGGGCAACGGCTGGCTGGATCGGGAGTGGAGCAGCCAACTGCTGACCCCCGAACAAACCGGTTGGGACTGGTTTTCGCTGCATTTAAACGACGGCCGCAAGCTAATGGCCTACCGACTAAGAGGCGGAGGTGAAAACGGTGGCGACTACCTGTTCGCTCACTTATTTGATGCCGAAGGCAATACCCAGCAAATAGGCACCGATATCCTGACACTCACGCCTCTTTCCACCGCACGCGTGGCTGAGCGAGATATTCCCACCCGTTGGCAACTAACACTCCCCAACGCTGAGATTGATATGACCATTGAAGCGCGCCACCCCAACCGCTGGATGCCCACCAGCGTTCCCTACTGGGAAGGCGACGTAATCGTACGCAGTACACCGACCCAAGAAGAGATCGGCGTTGGCTACCTTGAAATGACAGGCTATGAGTAGTTTTGATGACCTGGATTGACTGATACTCGCTTGACCAAGCAAGGAGAGTCGATTGATCTATGCAGATTTGTAAGCATGTTTGGGAATGTCTCATAGGATGAAGACTTCGTGTGCCGTGTCCTAAGGAATTATTGGTTAACTTGAGTAAACTACCACACTGTCCCCGCTGTGGAGGATCCGCAAGAAGACCTGCAGCTAAAGGCGCTTCCGTTTAGTCCAAACAGAGCGCAAAATCAAACACTTTCATGCGCATAAAAATGCTATATTTTACACTTTTATGCGCATGAAAGTGTTTATTGAGCTATACTGTATACCAGTAAGCCATTTATGAGCAGGACGATACTATGCAGCGTACTTTACTCAACGCCTTAATAGCATGGAAAAAACAACCTACGCGTAAGCCATTACTGATTGATGGCGCGAGGCAAACGGGTAAAACTTTCTTGCTGCAGGAGTTATTTGGCAACACCTTTACCAACATCCTCCGTATCGACTTCCTGGAAAGTCCTGCTTACAAAGAAGCGTTCGATGGTTCACTGTCACCTGACGACCTGATGATGAACATTGAGCTACTGACCAACCAGACATTTAACCCAGAAACTGACCTACTGATCTTAGATGAGATTGGTGAGTGTGAACGCGCCGTTACGGCACTAAAGTATTTTGCCGAAAAAGCGCCGTCTTATTTTATCGCCGCCAGTGGCTCAAACATTGGTTTGCTCAATACCTTTCCTGTTGGCAAGGTAGAACAATACAACCTACGCCCGCTAACCTTCCAAGAATTTATTTATGCATCACAGGAACAGGCGCTGATCAAAGCCTTTGATAGCCAAGCAAACACACCGGCAGTCCACACTAAATTGATGGATAAACTGACAGATTACTTTTTTACCGGTGGTATGCCGGAAGCAGTAGCTACTTGGTATCAATATAAAGACTCGAGCATTTTAGAACGCGTTGAAAAGGTGTCTAAAATTCATGCTGATTTAGTCGAAGGCTATCGTCGCGATTTTGGCAAATATGCGGGCAAAGTTGATGCAACGCTGATTGAATCAGTATTCAACAGCATTCCGTCACAGCTGTCTCTGGTTGCCGATGCGTCCGTTAAACGTTTTAAGTTTAAACATGTGCATGAGCGTAAATCACGTTATAGCGATTTTGAGACCGCCATCCATTGGTTAACATGCTGCCGACTGGCCTTGGCGAACTACCCCACTGAAGGTAAACCAAGATCACCTCTGGCGGCCTATAAAAAAGCGAATATGGTGAAACTATTTATGTTTGATGTTGGGCTGCTCAACCACATGTTGGGTAGCAGTTACAAAGAGCTCAAACAACAAAACTATGAGTACAAAGGGTATGTGGCAGAAAATTTTGTGCAGCAAGAGCTCACGGCCATTGGCGTCGATCCAAGCTATTCGTGGAATGACGCACGCGCCGAAATTGAATTTATTTTAGCAACGGATGAAGGGGGCATTGTCCCAGTCGAAGTCAAAAGCGGGAAACGCACACGAGCCAAATCACTGGCGTCCTACATCGAAAAATGCTCACCAAACAAAACATTTAAGCTAACGGGCACACAGGGTTCCTCAGCCCTAGCGCAAACCAATATTGTGATGCCCCTTTACTATACCCAGTTTTTACAGCAGAGGGTCGGGCTGGAGAGTGGCAGCTAGACCCCACCCAACTCCCATAAACCGATGCGGTTGGCCGTGGCGCTGTGACGCGCTATACTACGCGCGCCATAAGTCCCTGTAGCTCAGTAGGATAGAGCAGCCGCCTCCTAAGCGGCAGGTCGCAGGTTCGACTCCTGCCAGGGACGCCATGTAAATCAGTGAGTTATACTTTCCCTTCCTTTGAAGCATCTGCGCTTTTTGCTTCGGTTCCCCTAGTGGTTCCCCTAGTTTTGCAAGCATTAGGTTACTTATGATGGCCTTAGCCGCTGACTGTAATCTCAGATTGGCTTTTGCTGCTGTGTCTGTCTGTGTCTGGAAAATTTTTATTTGCGCTGCGTTTTTGGGGGGCTTATTTCACGCGTCAGTGGTTGTCCGCCGTGGAAGCGTTTTGTGGACGCACGCCCGAGCAAAGGTACAACTGGCTATATGCACCGTTTAATGAGGTCTCTGGAGTTAACATCCACCCACCCGACGACTTATCCACCAGCCCACTCATGCGCTACTTGTCGTTAATCCTTGACTACGCCATGCAGCAGGGAGGGACGTTTAAGGCGACACCCAAAGCCAATCTTCCAACCGCACTGGTCAAGCCGGCGCGGTTCACCCTCGCCTGGCCAGATACGCCCTCATCCAATCCTTCGTCGATTGCCTTTCCCGCGAGCTCTCCATTAATGCGCATCCTTTCCTTATCAATATCCATGCAAAAAAGCGTACTGCCTGTATACGGGAAATGCTGGCTCAGCCGTTGAGCCGCCTGCGGCTACTCCTCACTCAGCAGGATCTGCTCCGGGTCAAGGTTCAGCCCATACCCCCCTCCCCGGCGCGTACGGGTGTGCTTAATGCCCGCACCATCAAAATACAGCCCAGGGGCTAGGCGTGTAGCGATGCCTGCCGGGAGCTCTGCAGTCAAACGACGTTTGATACGGTTGGTTGCCTGGCTAACATCCAGCCCGCGCAACATGCTGGATTCAAAATCCACCGACCGGATACGAGCCGCCTCCAAAGTAGCTACGTGTTGATCAAGCCACTCTTCCACCTGAGGCCGCAAGTCCCGCTCGGCGTCATAGGGCAAGCCCAGATGAACCGCCAGACGCGCCATCACCGCATGACCAAAATATGCCGTGTTCTCGCTACCGTCATCAGTATGACGCCGCAGAGAACCATCGTTTTCCCGGGTTGCCCGTGCCACTACCTCATACCAACACCAGTCAAACAAGCCAGCAAAAGCCAGGCGGTATACACACTCACCCTCTGCCAGTATCTCCAGCTGCTGCTCCGACGCATTTAGCCGGATACCAAGGCGATGCGACTGCGCACCCAGGTTGATCAGCTCCACCAGCTGGCGAAAACGCATCCGCTTACCATTAGAATCACCCTGTTGCTGCAAAAGGTTCGGCAACTGATCGCGCTGACGGATAAACGGAATATCCGCCAGGCTGACATCCGCTTTTGCCGCATCCCATTGGTTACCGTGACGATCAGTGATCCATTGTGTAGTAGCGGTCGGAAAAAAGAACTCGGGATGGCTCTCATAACCCTCGCTCACTAGCACATGTGACATGCGGTCACCTGGGCGCCCGAACAGGCTCATCGCATAGCCTAGATAAAAGGTCATCGTCTTGCGCCCTCCAGCAATGGAGGCATGCAGGTCAATACGTTCGTCTGCTGTCAATTCACGTACGGTCTGCATAATAAAATCGGCCAATGCCTCATGATCCGCGAGTGTTCTGGCATCATCCACGGGGTTGCCCTCGGCATCCGGCACGACATCAATCCGCACTTGTTCACGAGAAAAGTCTGGCCTTTCTAGCTCTTCACATAGCGACGCTAGTTTTCGGTCCGCCAACAAACTCTGCTCCAGCACTCCTTTACCTACCTCAGTAGTAATGATGTGAATACGAGACGGCCAGGGGCTGCGTTGACGATGCAGACCATACAGCGTTTCAGTAATCACCTGCGGGGTCATGCCGGTAACAGCAAGAAGGGTGAGGGACATAACATCTCCATGTCAGATAGGGCCAATTTTTAGTTTGCTTAAGCAGAGCCATTCTAGCCTGCTCGCTTTAGGCGTCCACTAGCAAAAATTTTTAGCAGGCCATCCACAAATTTTCCTTTCTCCTTTGTTGTTTTGCGATTCAGCACACTGACAGTAACTTGCTCAACCAGGAGACACCCAATGGCGACACACGGCCAAGGGCTGAAAAGGCTCTTACGTGCTAGGGCTAAGGCGCTGCGAACTTTTGATCAGCGGCTAGCCGATACTCATGAGCAACGTTTGACCCAGAGCCAGGAGTCACTGAAGCGAGATACCCGCGCCACCTGGCAGAAGGTAGAGAGACATTTAGCCAGGATGAATGACCTCGCGGCAGGTGATTCAAATGAGCGTGTGGGCAAGCGGTGATACATGGCGTTATCCGCCTGGGTCGTGGCCTATGACATTCACGACAACCGCACGCGTTGTCGCTGCCTGCGTGCCCTGCGGGGACATGCCGAGGGGTATCAGAAATCCGTGTTTGAAATGCAGGAAAAACGCGATGAAATGCTGGTCTGGCTGGACACCCTGGCTTGCGAACTGGATATCCAAGACAGTCTCTTTGCTGCCCGCACCCTGCCTTACCAGCATGCTTGGCAACTGGGCACCGGTTTTTGTTCGCCCAGTGGCGATTTATTGGTGATTAGCTGACCTAGAGGTAAACCACATGAGCCGAGTCATTCTTGACCGTCGCAAGCTGTCCCTGGAATACACCACTGATTGTCTAATTATCCGCGAGCCGGAACAGCCTCCTCGCAGCCTGCCGCTATCACGCATGACTCAACTCATCTGCATGCACAGTGTTCAAGTGACCACGCAGCTGGTAGGCCAGCTGCTCCAGCGCGGCATCGACTTTATCGTGGTCAATCAGCGCCACGCGGATAACAGCTTCTCGCTCTATGCCAACCACAGCCAGCAAGCGCACCGGCGCAGCGTGCAATATCACTGGCAATCCCATGCCAATGACCGGCTGATATGGTCTCGGCATCTAGTCAGCCACAAACTCAAAGTCACTGCCAGTGTGCTGCGTGCCCAGGGGGAGACTGCCAACACACCATATACCTCCATCATGACAGGCGTAACACAGGTCCTTGACACCCCCAACGAGGCCACTCTGCGGGGCTGGGAAGGCAACGCCAGAAATCCCTGTTTGCCTTCTGGCGCAAAAAACTGCCTGCCTCGCTGGGGTTTCAGCAGCGCCAGCGCCGCCCGCCGCCAGACCCGGTCAACGCGACTCTTTCGCTCAGCTATGTGCTGGCTTATGAAGAAAGCGTTCGTCAACTCAAAAAAATGGGGCTCGACCCAGAGCTAGGCTGCTACCACCGACTGGTCAGTGGCCGAAAATCGTTGGCCTGCGACTTGATGGAACCCCTGCGCCCACGCATTGAGGCCTGGGTGGTCGAGTTGTTCAACGAGGGTATTCTCACTGGCCGGCATTTTTCACCGCCTAGCGAGCGTGGTTGCTGGCTAGGCAAAGGTGGGCGGGAAATCTACTACGCGCATCTGGACGACGCCCAGCGTCAATGGCGCCGCTGCCTAGCCGGGTATGCCCGCACTTTGGCGCGTAAAATTGACCAACACCGCCTACCTGAGGAAGCCCTATGAGCGATACACAATGGCAGATCATCGTTTATGACATCCGGGACATTAAACGCCTGCGCAAAGTGCATGGCCTGCTCAAGCGTTGCGCCTTTTCCCTGCAGGCCTCCGTCTTTGCATGGCATGGCACCCCCCGCCAGCTACAGCGGCTCAAATCGGAACTCGCCCTGGCGATAGACCCAAAGGCCGACGATGTTCGCGGTTATCCGCTGTTGGCCGAACACAATATCGTTTGGTGGGGAAAGATGCCGTTACCCGCGGGGCTGCATATCGAAGGCTTTCCAACGCTTGAGCAGCGCGGTTTTTTCGGGCAAGATGCCCCTTGAGGCTCATTAAAAATCCACTTAGCACATCCAAGGAAAACAAGCAAACTTTTCATGGCAAAAACAGTCATAAAATTTCGCTTCCAACCCTTTGATAGTCAACGACTTTTTAAAGGCCTCGGGGTCCGGATCCTTCCCTGACTTTGAAGGGATTAAGACTGAGTGTTTGGCATGATCCAAACCTCTTGATCGTCCGGATCCTTCCCTGACTTTGAAGGGATTAAGACAATTTTCGGCGCTCAGGATTTTCGAGATTCAGTCCGGATCCTTCCCTGACTTTGAAGGGATTAAGACATTTTGATGGAAACGGTCTGAATACCATTTTCAGTCCGGATCCTTCCCTGACTTTGAAGGGATTAAGACCTTAGTGGTATTAGTAGGATAACGACGCAATATGTCCGGATCCTTCCCTGACTTTGAAGGGATTAAGACGATAGCCGCCCACTGCTCAATGTCTTCGTTATGTCCGGATCCTTCCCTGACTTTGAAGGGATTAAGACTCCCCTTAGGAAGGTAGGGTCATCGTATTTAAGGTCCGGATCCTTCCCTGACTTTGAAGGGATTAAGACCGTCGCCGGAATCGCCAGAGCCATTAGCATCGTCCGGATCCTTCCCTGACTTTGAAGGGATTAAGACAACCGACGATGACGGCACAGACTAGATACACCTGTCCGGATCCTTCCCTGACTTTGAAGGGATTAAGACTCGCTGGGTGGACTCCCAGGTCGTACAGGAAAGTCCGGATCCTTCCCTGACTTTGAAGGGATTAAGACTGCGCAAGTCGATTCCACCCCTCACGGGTTAGGTCCGGATCCTTCCCTGACTTTGAAGGGATTAGCAAGGGAAAGCCTTGGCCGTTCGCCTAGTGGCGTAGTGCCAAGAACCGTACTTACAATATTCACCATCAATTAGTCGCGGATTCAGCCGCAAACAGATCGTGAGCTGTAGCGTCTGGTGCCTGCGCGTAACGAAATGCTTTTTCCAACGTTGCTAGCCCAACACCTTTTACTTGCAATAACTGGTTAAGCTGAACAATGTCATCTCTTTGCAAGGCCTCACGTAGATTTTCCAGTGCTTTTGGCTTCAAACCACTCGCGTTTTGGATATGGACACTGGTTTCGCGGAGAAGGCGCGCTTTGAAGCGTTCAAATACGTCATCATGGGCAGTGGGATCATAGCGGTACACTTCTATATGCAGGCCTTCATGGCCGTTCGCTAAATGCTCTTGTATAAGGCTTAGGCTAATCTCTGGATCAATCCCCCCTTTATCGGCACCTAGCAGCGGCATCGCAATAGAGCGGATTCCTTTCTGGGCATAAGTGGCGGTGAATTTTTCTAGCCCTTGACGTAGATAAGCCTCCTTTGAGGGGTAGCGCCAGTGTTTCTTGGTCGGAAAGTTTAAGATCCAACGGCTATCCGTTCGGTACAACCATAGCCTGCCAATATCTAACTGGCCTTTTTGACAGATCTCTACATATCGCTCATACATTTTCGGATAGCGCAGGCGGCACTCTAACGCAATACCGGCACCCATCACGCCAACGCAGTTAACAGTATTCACTATCGTCTGACAGTCACTGGTAAATATATTGCCTTCAATAATATGAAAGGCCATGGCCTACTCCTTAAAAGAAACGGTGCGGTGAAAATGTCGCCTGAACACCCTGCTGCGCTAACCAAGCAGCGCTTTCCAGTGACGCTGTGTGCACACGCAAAATAAAGCGCGCCGGCAGGCGATTAGGTACGAGCACTTCCGCACAGCGCTTACGTTTGCCATCGGGCACATTGGTCCAATATGTGGCATTTAGTGCATCCCAGTCCAGGAACCGCAAATCCGAAAGGCGCTCGTAAAAACATGTATTTAAGGACGCCGCATTGCCGTCGGTGAAAAGCACGCCTTGTTGCAACCAAGCCGAAATGTCGATTTCCAGCAGGCACAGCGTACGGTTGTAAGCACGACGGCAAAACAGCATAGGATTCTGGGCGCGCAAATATAGCGGTACGTAGTCGTGGAGTGATAGCCCATTGCGGATACCCTTAGCCACACGGTAGTCCTGAACCGTTGCGTCGGAGATATCAACCATAGCCAGCCCTGACTGCTGCATAAGGTGGCGGCTCATAAGGCCCCTGCCTAAAATCGTCGCTACGTTTTCACGGCTTGTTATGTGCCAGAGTGAGCCAATGCCGTAGCGTTGGCTAACGCTTTGCAGATGAGCTTCGGGCGTTAGCGCCAAAGGAGCGTCCGTCTTGCTTGTAGCAGCTAGTGCCGCAGGGGCAAGGGCACTCGTAGGGATACCACTGAAACCAGAAGATCCAAAGCGTACGTTGAACCGTTCACCTACCACGGATTCAATTTCGCCCACTCCCAATTCAGGACGTGCAACGTGAACAACTTTGTGGCCTTTCTGCATGGGCAACTCCTCGACAGCGGATGTGCACACACAGTAAGGCCTATCATTCGTCAACGCTGGGAGCGAAAATTTTTGCGCCTAATCGCGTTGATCAGGCGGCTTCTAACACCAAGTGGTACTGCCCTAAGCCAAAGCTAGTATTCTTACCTAGATGCGTATACTGGCCAAGCAACAGCCAAGGCCACCACTCCTGTAACGCGCCATGTATGCTTAGTGTGCCCGTCACGCCATCTAATCGCATGGCATGTTGCTGCCTTCGCGAGTGTCGCGCCCACCGTTGGCGCTCCAAAGAGAGCGGCTGCAGCCGTAACCCCTGTTTTGAAGGCATGGTTGGTAACGTCATGCTGGCATAATGGCCAAGATACAACGCTAGCTTTCGCCATAAGCTGTTAAAAAACACATCTGCTGTGAGCTGGTGTGGCTCACAGATCCTTCCTTTATGCTGCAAACGCATCGGCGTGATAAGCGCTAATTTCACGCTAGTAGGCACTGGTTCAAGCGCCGACCCCAGGTTGAGCACTGCGTGATGCGCACGTATACGTGGCGCTTGGGTGGGCACCAATGCTGTCTCTCCTGCCTCCCAAACCGTCTCCCAGTGATGGGTAGCGACCTGATAATCGACACTCACTAGGCGCATAGGTGACTGTTGATCACCCAGTCCAGCGCGTGCTGCCAGCTGCCATGCCCACACAATCAGCGGTAGCTCTGCTAGCGCTTTGCCAAATAGCACCATCTCAAACGCCCAGCTATCTCCTACCGACAACGCTTTAGGCTGTGAAAGCGCCGCTTGTACGATATAGGGTGGTGGAATATCCCGCGCCACCTCTCGAACCTTATCCGGTACAGGCTCAAACAACTGAACATAACGGCAACTTGGCCGTACTGGGCATCCCTGACAATCATCACGCCCTGTGCTGCACGCCAAACGGCGCAAGGCATGTCCCCAAGCCCCACGCAGCATGGCACCTGGATACCCCGTCAGCCGAAAAGGCGCTTCAGCACGTAGCGTTAAGCGATAACGCGCTATGGGCATAGCATCAGGAAAAGCGATGGGCATAAGAGCACTCCTTGCATTAACACCTTGAATATATGAAATGACTTCTAGGAATATAGCGTGTAGAGGAGCCATGGTATCGTCAACATATTCTGTTTAAGGTCTCCAAAAGCTCGCACTCCGCCACCGAAAGGACGCACCCTATGGCTGACTCTACAGCTCATCGCAAACCCCTAGTTTATGTTTGTGTGATGTCAAACTACTCATTGCCTAACCTTGAGGCAATCATAACGCGCGAGCCTGAAGAGCTTGTGTTGATCGTGAGCGACTTTGAACCCGCACGCGTGGCCGCTGAGCGTCTCACCAACGTGCTTCATCAGCGCCTACCAGCACTATTAATTCATCGTACCGACCAACTGGTTGATTCAGCTGCATTGCCAGGCGAGCACCCATTAGACGCCCAGCAGTGGGTAGACAAGGTCTTACGCCCTCTTCTCAACGCTTCTGCATTTGCGGATAAGCGCTGCTGGCTAAATATGACCGGCGGCACAAAAGCGCTTTCATTAGCGCTGCTAACCCGACTGACCTGGGACGGAGTCGACTATAAACCTGCCGGCACCAATGAGCTGTTGCACTTTACGCTATCGCCCTGTCAGCCTGAAATCGCACACCTTGAAAGCCCCACTGAAGCCTCCCTTCGCACCCCGCTGCTTGAAGTCGCCGCAATAGATGTCGCACGACTTTACAACACGAATGTCACAGCACGATCAACCGATGAGTCGCCACTGGCTGCTGATATACGGACTACGCTGGCTGGCGAGATATTTAAGGCGCTTGACGATAATGATGCCGCGCTGCTTGCGCTATTTAAACTTTTAAATGAAGTGTGGTATGCAAACAAAAGCGACCCTACCTTTAACGTCGCCGCAGTCACATTAACGGATGCCGAAATAACTTTACTAATAGGACAACCGCTGACTGCTGACATCCAGCAATGGGTAAACGCGTTTGACGCGCTATTACCTGGTCACTTTATGCTGAACACCGGCAGACTCACCTTCCCAGGCAACGGCAAGTTATCCCCACAAGCCAGTACGCTTAAACGATGGCTAACCAGCGAGTGGCTTGAGCAATTATTGTATGACTGGATACAAGAAGGAGGTGTCCCTGCTCACAGCATTGCACTCAACGTGGAAGGTGGTGAAGATAAGCGTAATAGTAGTACACAGCGCGAAGCCGATCTGCTTATTCAACACCATAGCCGTACCCATGTAATAGAGGTCAAAGTAACGGCGCCCCCCACACCCGACATGCGCGCCATCCAAACACAGCTTACTAGCCTTCAAGATCACTTTGGGCGTGCGCAGCTGTTGCTTTTTGTCGGCCCGCAGTTTCGCCGCCAGATAAGTGAAGAGAAGTGGTTGGCTTTTGTTGACCGAGTGACTGCTAGCAAGAGCATTTTATGCACTAACCGCCATGAATTGCTGGCGGCACTAAAGCTATCCGGCCAGCCAATGGAAACTACCCAGCGTCTTGGGGATGCCAATGACGGGGCCGTAGACAAACGCTCTCATTGCGTCGCTCTGGATAAGGCGCCACCCAAGCCACAAACACCTTCACTGGCACCGCAGCGCTCTCCTTCGCGTCATAACCTGCCAGAAACATTGAAACAACACTGCCATAAGGTATTTATCTATACCGCTTGGGGAGAAAACGATCCGGAACGGTGCCGTGATATTGAACAAATCCAACGCGACATTCTTGCCTTGAATCACCCACATGGTTTATCGACGTTTGAGTTGGCTCAGCGCCATGGCCGCCACGCTTATGAATTGCATCAACAGCTTAAGCAAAAACTAGCAACGCACGGAGATGGTGAGAGCGTCAAAGAGTGGCTAAAAACGATCAAACAACATAGCGCGGCTCGCGTTTTTCGACACCTCAGTATCGAACTTGACAAGTGGCGCAAAGATCAGCTGCGCCGTCAACAGCGGCACCAAACAGGCACCCGCACGTTCCGTTCTACTCTAACACCCGTTAAATGGAAGACTGGTAGCCACCACCCAAAAAGCCTCGCCAGCCTTTCACCCGCCTCTCGCTGGGAAATTCTTATTGACGAAACAGGCCGTGAATTTGACAGCACAGCGGAGCCGGCTTCTTTAAAAGAGGTAGGATTGGGCCGTGTTGTCGCTATTGTCAAAGCGCACGACGCCCGCTTACCCCCTATTTCTCCTCACTTTCATGGCAAAGATGAGCCGCCGGAGGCTGTCGACCGGGCTTTGCAGCACTTGATTGATACGCCCCAAGTGGGCATTTTTGGCTTTTCTGTAAAAGACCCTATTGCCTTTGGTAGCTACTGGATGAACCATGTCTCGCAGCTAGTACGCTGGGTGCTATACATGCTACCAGTAGAAGAGAATCAACCGACGCGTGTGGACGTCAGCATTGAGCAACGCAGCGGTTACACGCCCGACCACAACCACCTAAAAGCACTTTCACAAACGTTAGAGGGTGAGTTTAAGGCACTTGATCAGGCGCGCTTTGCCCGTCTTTCACTCAGGTTATCTATTGTGGGCAAAACGCACCCGCAGCTGGCGTATGCAGATGCCGTTGCTTATACCTGGGGAAGCCCGTCAGCCGTTAGCGATGATCGCCTAAAAAAGGCCAAACTGCTAGGGCCATGTCTGCTGCACCCATATGCCGATAATACACTGGCACATCTTTACCAAGCGCTCTCCTACCATGACCAGTTACCACCCGATCAGTGGTACGAATTATGCGGCGCTGCCGAACGTGATGGTCCTTATGGTTTGCTAGAACGATGGCTGACAAGGCTAGGAGAAAAGGTAAAAAAAGAGCGCGGCCATTGGCACAGGCTGCTTAATGAAGTCCAGCAACGATTACGTTACAAAGATACTTCGCTAGTAACCCTTTCAGCGGCACTGGCCTGGCTGGAGCGCTTTATGCCTGCTGATACAACATTGAGTGGTGAGCTGAGGCTAGAGTTTGTCAGCGCTCGGCTGGCGTTGGCTAACCATCATGGCCACGTGGATATGGACGCGCTAAAGACGTTGTTAAAACTCAGCCAACAGCTCGAAGACGAGAATGCGCCAGCGGTGTGTCAGGCGCTGCTGAGAGCAGCGGTTACTACCACTAATCACTTTGAGTTTGGGGTCATGGCTCCTATGCTCAATGAATGGGTTAATAAGCCTATTGCAGTCGCTGGGCGTCTCAATCACGTTAAGCTGCATTCAACACTGGGCCAATTGGCCGCCTTTGAACACCGTTTAAAAGATGCCGATGCGCACTTTACAAAAGCATTGGCGGTTCTGGCACCGCTCTCAGATGCTCAGCAGGCGGCGCGCGAGCATCAGCAAACACGTAGCTATCAAGTAATGGCACGCTTAGATGACACGTCTCGCCCCGCCTTAGAACCGCGAAGCGAACTAGAAGCCCTGCTACTCAGCATCACAAGAAGACAGGATTTGCCAGGGGTGGCAAGGCGTTTCGCTGCAGGCGGAAGCGGCAGCGACGTGTATCTGCATCATTTGCTGCTGCGTGCCTGCCTTGGGTATCCTGATAAGCTGCAAGACGTGATAATAGCTTATCGGGAGCAGTCACATGCTTGGCAGTGGCACACCGGCCATCCGTGGGGGCTGATTCATGCGTATCGTGGTTGGCTGCTGTTGCTGGCAGCCACACCTGATAAAGTGCGAGCTGAACAGCACTTTCATGCGGCGTTGGCTATCTGCTTTGATAGCGCTAGTGGTATCACGTTGCACTGGATGGGCGTAGTGCTTAACGCACTTGCCACCTCCTTGCTACCTGCTTTTCAAGCCAAGGTATCGGCCCCTAAAACACTTAACCAAACGTTAGCCTCAGCCCCACACCAGGCACGTAATAAGCTTGCGCAACTGTCACCACAGGCACCACATGACGCCCGCTATGCTTTATTAGCTGAATGCTTACCCTTTAATTTTCATTAACGCATTAGCCAGAGCTGCCTGCAAGTAAGCCTTCTGCCGCCAGCTCTGGCGACGCATATAACACGTCAGAGAAGTGTTCAGGCTCGCAATCCCCATAGGACCATATGTTAATGTTCTCTGGCGTTTTAGGGACAATAAGGCTGAAAACCCTCACACGATTGGCTGAACTTGATACGCCGTTAACGTAGCGCCAAAGGCTTCCATCTGATCAGGCGTCAGCTCGCACCCCCGCCACTTCCGGGGCAGTTCAAGGCTCAGGTGCCAATACGCAGCTCCTTTTTCACAGACACGAGACGCAAGATTAACTGGCAACGTACCGATTACCGTATCGCCCGGCGCCACACACTCTATATCCAAGTGATCCAACAGCTTTCCGTTAACACCTTTTAAATTCAACCAATCAATAGCGCCTGGGTGACGTGAGATAATCCAAGTTGTTGACATAGCGGCTCCCTCCTTCTGATGCCCTATAGTAACTGAGTCTGCCCTTCGGCAATCTATGCAAAAATTTTTAGTGATTCACATTCAGACCGCACTGTTCTGTAGGTTCAGAGAAAGGTGTAGGTGTAATGTGAAAGACGTTGGCAAGCGCAACTTGCACCACTGCCATATCTGCGGCATGATGATGCTGGCAATGGCTAAAAATTACCTTCACACTTTTAGATAAATAGCAAACTTTTTATGTCAAAAACAGTCATAAAAAATCGCTTCCAACTAATTGATATGAAACGACTATTTTTTAGCCTGCGGTCCGGACACTTCCCTGACTTCAAAGGGATTAAGACTCGACTTCCCAAGCCTTCAACAGGCGGTCTACGTCCGGACACTTCCCTGACTTCAAAGGGATTAAGACTTGCGCCAGCACGGCGCCACCACTGCCGAACCGTCCGGACACTTCCCTGACTTCAAAGGGATTAAGACAGATACTGCTGGACAACTTCAGCCAGTTTATTGTCCGGACACTTCCCTGACTTCAAAGGGATTAAGACACTCTGCATGGTTGGGGTTCCTTGAGGTTGGCGTCCGGACACTTCCCTGACTTCAAAGGGATTAAGACGGGTTGCCTGATTGAAGATGTCAACGTTTTGGTCCGGACACTTCCCTGACTTCGAAGGGATTAAGACCAAGGACGCCATGTTCTGCATCATGACGCCGTGTCCGGACACTTCCCTGACTTCGAAGGGATTAAGACTAGGGGTGACGATATGCCCGGTTCGCCAGTGCGTCCGGACACTTCCCTGACTTCAAAGGGATTAAGACTAGTAGAGTTAAGTATAAGAATAAGCGCATTGTCCGGACACTTCCCTGACTTCGAAGGGATTAAGACCAAGCCATAGCGTACAATGTAACTATCAACGCCGTCCGGACACTTCTCTGACTTCGAAGGGATTAAGACGTACACGCATGCCCTGCACCCCGTCATTCCCGCCAACCCTCTCAGTAATGACAGTGTTGAGGTTGAGTCAGTCCCTGGAACGCACCGACCAACACGACTGGCCAATAATTTTTACGGCCCCTTCACTGCTTGCAAAGAAATTAAGATGAGGTCTTCACGCTCTGGACCGGGAATCAAGGGGTTCAGACCATGGCAATATCGCAGTGACAAAGGAGGTGCACATGGGTGACGTTATCCTGGTAGCGATTTTAGTGCTGGCACTACTGCGCGTTTAAATCAGCGCTTGAGTAGCAGCGAGACAGCAGGTGGTTCATCTTGCTGCTTTACTCGAATATCTATGCTTCGTTAACCTTTTCATGCTGAATGACAAGAAGATTCAGGCCTTTCAACAGCGCCTGTAAAGCCATCACAAAAAAATACCGGAAGATTCTCATTGGGGTTACTTTGCTACCGACTCCTCGGGAGTTGGGCTTTTTCTGTGGTTTGAAACTGTCGCAAATCACTCTGCTGTGGGGGCTGGGTAATATTGGTATTGCGGCAGCCAACAAGGCCATTGCGATGAAGTTTTCGCAACAATGAAAAACGCCGGTCGCTGCCGACAAGAGGCGGGATTATTCGCATCTGGTCGGTATTTCCGTTTCTACCATGGCGATATGGCTACAAGAAGAATCCGAGACACCAAAAACGCTGATAGAAGGTTTTAATCACGCCGGTTATGCCTGGCGGGAAGCCGTTAGCATGGTCAATAAGGCTCGCGCCATGGTAAGGGATTTCAAATAGATGAGAAAAGCCCACTGACCTGACGGTTGGCGGGCTTTTTGCGTTGCTGGAAGCCTTGCTTACAGCTCGCGTTTAAGCACCTCACGGATGATGCGTTTGGCCTCCTTCTCCTTGTTTTTGAGCCTGTATTGCTTCATGAACCTGCGCACTTCGGTGATCAGCTCATCCTGCTCAGGCTGGGGCCAGTCCACCGCACCTTCCAATGTCGTCAACAGTTCTCGGTGAAACTCCCCGCCGCTGCCTGCGTTCTGGTTAGCCGGTACGTCCATGCCTTTTTTCAGTGCCTCAAGGGTACGCTGCTCCGGCGATAGTTGCGCTAGGGCGGCCTGCTCGGCCTGGGCCTGACGGTCGGCTTCGTAGTCCTTGAGGCGCCTGTCGGCCTTACGCTGATTATCTTCGTCCAGCGCCACAAAGGTGCCATAACCGGCAGCGGTCTTGGCCCCTGCGCCCAAGTGTTCAAGGGCATCGCTCAAGGCCTGGCTGGCCAGTTCTGCCAATGCCTTGGCCTCTTCGCGCTGATCATCCGTCATTCCCGGGCGCAGGCGCGGGGCCACGGCAAAACGCATTACCACCTTGGTCGCCGCCAAGAATACCACCGGGTTAGGGGCATGCCAGTCGGCAGGGGTGTTGGCTGCGCTGCCCGGCTGTTTGTCGCCGCTCTCATACCATTTGCCCATGTGCGGCGTCATGGTATCAATCATCAGGGTGACAGGCTCAACCGGCAGGGCATCAAAGAAAATCACCTCACCGCTGATCAACTCGGGCTCATCCGCGAAGGTGCGCGCCTCGCGAGGGTCTTTGTCATCGCTGCCGAACAGGCGCTTGCGAACCTGGGCATCGTAGCCATTAAGTTCCAGCCAGGCGCGGGTAATGCCTTTTACGGCACTACCGGGCAGGTAAGGGACTCCTAGCACAGAGTGCCAGGTCAGGCCATTTTCCACCGGGTGCGGGTTGCCAAGCCCGGTCAAAAAGTGCCAGCTGGACTGGCGTTCAATCGCCAGCCCACCCTGCTGCTGGGCAATCGAGGCCAGAGCATTAGCCTGCTGTTGCAGCGCGTTGACATCTCCCACCTGACACTGGTGTTCGTTTTCACCGTGCCCCAACAAGGATTGGAGAAAATCGCGCTTGGCGGTGGCGTCAACCTGCCAGTCCGGCTGGTAGCGGTTGTAAAAGCGCTCGAACCATAGGCCCGGGTGGCCAGTACCGCGTGTGCGCGGTGGTGTATGGTGCTCATCCTTATATAACGGCTGCATCAGGTCTCCTCGCGTGGCTCGCTATCTTCCTTGACGATCAGGCCTTCACAGAAGCGTTTGACCCACTGCAGCAGCGCCTGGGTTTCGGCCTGGGCCTGGCGGTAGGCTTGCTGGTCGGCGCTTGTTATAGCTGTCAGCAAACGCGGTTCAGCCGCGCCAACCCCACGGTAAGGGGAGTGAGGACTCTTCTCGCACAGCCAGCGCTCCAACAGGGCGTAGACCTCGCCACAGGCGGGCAGTTTGCCACTTTTTCCCTTGGCGTAATAAAAGGCAATCGCCTGGCCAAAGCCGTTGACCTGGAGCATACCGGGCAAACGGCGCACCTGGCTTTTGAACTCCTTGCTCTCGATGGACGGATTGGCGATAGCATCCTGTACCGCCTGCAAGGCAAAGTTGGCACGCTGCTGGGTCATCAGCTGTGGGGTGTTTTTTCCAGTCTGCGGCTGGCTTGACGGTTGTGTCTGTTTTTTTGCTACCTCAGCAACACTTGCCATCTCGTGAGGCTGCTTTTTCTTTTTATACTTGGCCATAACGCACCTCCTGTACCTGGCACCAGCCCATGCCTACGGTTTCGTTGCCACCGACCTGCAGCCAGGCCTGCCCTACTGGGAATAATGTACCCAGCAAATCGTTCAACATGGCGTCGGGTGCCTCCTCATCCTTGGTATTGCGCGAAGGCTGAGCCGTCAGTGTCCAGTAGAACAGCGTATCCGGCGAAATATTCTCTTCGTACCAAAGTGCCCCGTCCGCGACAGTCTTGGTGTCATTCTTGATGCGGATATGCGGCTGCACCGGAATCGCGCTGCGGCAAAGATGACGGAAACTGTCGTCGTCCACCAACGTCAGCTGGCTAGCAAGTTCCTCCTCGCGATCAGCGTCCACCAGCACGGCAATCAACTCGGCTAGCGTATTCAGAGTATCCTCCACCCGGGGCGTAAAGCTGAATTCTTCCAGATAAAGCGCCTGGTTCGCCACGGCGCGTGCCACCAGAGCTTCACCTTCAGCCACCGCTGGAAGCGTTGGTGCGTCCATCACATGGCCACAGCGCTGGGCATCACGCAGGCAACGGCGCAAAAGTGCAGGGCAGGTGACCCAGCGGTAATGACCGGTCAGCGAGCGTATCGGCAACAGCAGCAGCCGTGCATCACTGACCAGCAGGTTACCGGCGTGCTCCGAGGCATTGGCAGCATCTGGACCGAACAGGGTCGTGATGCGTTGCTCATTCAGGCCGCCATGAGTTTCGGCAGCGGCACGCAGCGCCCCTTTCATGGAAGAGCCGAACACGCAGGGCCAATCCGTGTGAGCTTCACGCTGAATAGGCAGATCAATCACTTCGGTGGCGCTGCCTGCGCCGGCGTGTAGGGGGGTCTGGGTCATCAGCCCGATCAAACGGTGTGCCATTGCTACCATGAGTATCTCCTTTAAATGCTTGGTCTATCCATTTCTTACTGGCTATTTCAATACTTTCTTGTCAGTACAGGCCTACCAGACAATGGCCCCTGCCCCAATCCGGTTCTCCGCCAATAAACCTGCCGTGCAGGGCGTCCACCACCTGCTGCCAAGGAGTATCATCCAGGCATTGGCAGAACACCACGCTGCCCGGTGGCAGGTAGCTACGCACGGCTTTCGGGCGGTGGTTCTGCTGATCCCAGCCGCCTTCGCGGTAAGCCCGAGGGCGGCAATTAGCGATAATCTGCAACGGGATACCGTTCAACTCCCCTTCCCACACATCCTGTGATGCGTTGCCTACCGTTACCCGTTTGTCTTTAAAGCCAGGCAAGCCAGCATCTGCATCCAGCGTGGCCAACGGTAACGGGCTGGTCAGCCAGAGCGCCAGCTGCTGGGTTTGTGCTGGGGTGCCAGCGGCTGGAAGGGCCATGCGGACTTCCCGAGTGACAGTTACTTCAGCCATTCGGCCTTCACCCCCCAGGCGCAGGGTCTGCGGGTGAGCGGTGGCAGTGCCTAGCAAAGCATCAGGCACACCGCGTAGCCATAGCTCCACCGTGACATCGCGGGTAAAGCGCAGGTGGCGGGTCTGGTAGAGCTGCCCCTTGACCACGGTGGCGCTTTGGTTGTTACGGGCAATGCCCAGGCGTGGCTCGCTGGCCACCAGGTCATCCAGTGTCCAGATATCCGAGGGCAACGGCACCTTTCCGGCCAGCCAAGCACTGGCCCCGGCATCAGTGAGCCAGGCATCTTCCAGCACCTTGCTGCCCGGCGGCGGTTTAGGTGCCGCAGGGTCGGCCTCTGGCAGTGCCACATGGCCCAGATCGGTATATTCCACCTTGCCCGGCACCAGACGTGTGATAGTCAGCTTAGGCGTATCCTCACGCTTATCAGCGGCTTTTTTTCCCTGCAGCAGGTTGGCAGGGCAAGGCCATAGCCTCTGCCATTTCCCCTTGTTATCCCGGGCACGTAGCTGCATGCCCACCAGTGACAGCTGCCCGGGAGAGTCGGCATCCCCCAGCCAGGCGTGTTCCGGGTTACCGGCAAATGCCTTCCAGTTCACGCCCTGCTGATCACCCAGCCAGGTGCGCACCGCCCCAAACAGTGTGCGCACCGGCGGAGGAAAGACGCTGTTCAGCTCGCTTACCCCCACCGCATCGTGGGCTCGGGTCTCGCGGAAGAACCAGGAATCGACCGCCTGAAAACGCCAGCAACTTAGTTGGTCGCGGCTAGTGGGTTCCGTCATGATTGTCTCCTTGAAAGCGGACGGTTAGCGGTCACGGTCGATATGGCCTTCACGGGCCAGAAAACGCAGCACCTTGAAGGTATCGCCCATTAGTGCAGGCGTGGTGGCAAAAGTGGCGGTACCGGTTGCGGCATCAAAATCCCTGACCGTTGTACGGGCCTGCCTCAACAGCCGTTCAATCAGCTTATCCAGTGCCTGGCTGTTGAAGCTGGTATTGAGCTCCAGCCCAGAGTGGAGCATCTCGGCACGCACCAGTTGGCGTAGCAAATTGTGCGCTTCGGCGTCGTCCTTTTCCGCCAGCCAGCCGAGCTGCTCACCAAGGGCCTTGATCCGGAATAGGAAACCATGGGTAAAGCGGGCGTTGTCCTGCTCGCGCAGGGTAGCCGCAAGCTGCTCGATGACCACAGCGTTATTGTCCAGTGCCGTTTCCCAGGGCACCGACCAAGTGGCATGCACCCCGCCTGGCTGCCACACACGCACGGCCAGGGCATCGCGGCCGGTGGTGTCCTTGGCGATATCATCGAGTACATGGTGAGCATCCATTAACACGCTGACCAGAGGACGCTTGATATGACAGAACAGCGCCGCCCCAGAAAGGCTGGCGGGAATAGTTAGGCCTTTTTCTTTAGCCGCTTCGTTAAAGCAGCCGATATAACGCTGGCGTAGCTCAGCTGCGCACGTCAAAGCTGTAGTCACCGGCAGTAGCGCCAGCACATCGTCTCCCCCGGCGTAGACCAGAAAGCCGTGATGGTCTTGGACGATATCCGGCACAGCCTTGGTAAAGGCATTCAGCGCTTCAGAAATCGGCGCCTGTTTGGCAGGCTCGCTGAGCTGGCTGCCCAGGCTGTCGCCATCCATCAGCAGAATGGTATAAAAGGGAGCAGGCTCGCCTTTCCCGCCCAGGCGGCGGATTCCTGCTAACCCATCAAGCAGTTTCTGGCGCTGACTATCCTCCACCTCGCTATCGGCAAAGCGCCGAGGGTTTTCCAGTACGCTGGAGAAGAAAATGGAGGGGTCAACACCCGCCTGATCGGGGCGCAACCCCGCCTGCACAAAGTCTTGCTTCAGGCCGGGTAGCAGGGAGTCATGCTCCGGGTCACCCAGCAGGTCATGGCCACGGGCCAGTTGGTTGCTGAGGGCATCACGCAGTTCATCATCGGTTTGCGCTTCTTGCAGCATGGACTGCAGCCAGGGCCAGGCCGCCAAGTGCATTACGGACGGCACACTGACCGGTAGTTGCCAGCCTTTCAAGGTAAAGCTTGGCTCAGCGGGCAGGCTCCACTCAAACTCGGCAAAATGGCGGGCAAAGCGGCGCTTGATAAAAGCCAGGGTGGAGAGCACTTCACCTTCTCGCAGATCGGTCTGCATGTCACCGCGCAGCGGTTCCCAGAACGCATCCAGCGTTTTGCGATCAGGCCCGGACGCACCGGACAACTCCTGCTGGTCGGCCATCATCATGCAGGTGACCCCGCCTTCTTCGGCCGGCCAGTGGTTACGCCAGTTTTTGCGCCTATCCAGCAGCTGGGCGTTGGCCTCGTCGGCGGTCAACACCCAGCTCACCTCCCAGAAGCTGGCAAGCTGGCGCTCCCAGATGGCCCGCGTGGTACGGTACTGTCTATCGCCCATGGCACGTAGCGGCACTTCCAGGTCTTGTTGCCAGATATGTTCGGCTAGGGCAACCCAGGCAGCCTTTAAAGCATCGGTAACTTTTTCTGGTTCAAAGCCTGCCTCCACTTTGGCCTCGATAGCCTTGAAGCGGTTGGGCAGGCTACCTTGCCTGGGCAACCCTTGGGAAGTATTGCCATGCATGGCGTTGAGAAACCCGTTATCAGGCGCAGGAAAGTTAATCTTGCCTTTTTGTGCGGTCACAGCGTGCATGGCCACGCCTGCCATCCAGGAAAGCAGAAAGGAGCCCGCCCAGAAATCCCGGGTGCGCCGTGCTTGGGCGACAAAGCCCTGCACCGGCCCCAGCGTCAGGTGGAAAAACTGTTCATTATTGACTGGCTGGCTCATCCCTGTGCCTCCTGAGTGTTAGGGGTTAACGGGGAGATCAGTGTCTGGCGTTGAGAGAAACGGTCCAGATAGCCATGCAGCACAGACCAGTCGATGTCGTCTGAGGTCAAGCGATACTCGGATTTACGCCTTGAACCCGCTTTTAACCGGGCATTATCAGGCGGCAGGAAAACCGCTGGCATTACGCTAGCCACCCCAAGCACCTCGCCTTCAGGCAACTGATGTACATGGAGCAACAACGGCGAGGCACGACGGTCACCCAGGGCGGCGGAAAGCTCGTACCCTTTTTTGACGCTTGAGAAGAAATAGTTATGCGGCAAGCCGAACACCGTGCGCCTTGGTGCTTGTTTAAGAGTATCGGTATTGATGGCATGGAGTACCAGGTCATGGTCATCGGCAAAATTCTGTTCTGCTGGCTGACGATTAACTTCCTTATTGCGACCATAAGACCGATACATCTGCATTTCATGACCAAGGGTTTCCAGCACTTTGTCAGGGCTTTTGCCTTCCAATGCAATGTCCACCCGGCTGACCGAAGAAAACGCCGTAAACGGAGGCAGCTTGCCATCCTGGCCTTGCAATGGTGCTAGCAACGTTTCTAGGAGAGTTTCATAGTCGGTACGATTCTGAGGTGCCTGATACTGCCCTCCTTCCAAAGATTGCAAGCTTACCGAACCAAGCCCTTTACGGGCGCGAGCACCCAGCCCGCCCAACAGACCCCAGCACAGCAGGGCTTCTTCCAAGCTCTGCCATAGAGCCTCTGTCACGGGCTGGCCACCGGGTTTGGCCGTCAGTTCCAGCGTGAACCGTTTGTCTTGTTGCAGTGGGTCACGATTTAGCTTGCCTTTATATAACCCTTGCCCCAACAGGTACTGCATCGAAGCAGACGGCCGGAAATCAGGGTCTGCTTTGACTTCCGGCTGAGTAACACTGATCCGAAAACGCCCTTGCCCACCGGACTCTTTGTCTTGATGCTCATGTTGATCATCATGGTTTTGAGCAACCTTGTGCCCGGCAGCCAGACCAAACAGGGCTGCTTCCCGGGTATGCAGGTCTGCCAGCGCCGTGCCAACGTGACTATGGCGCTGATAGAGCCTCGGCCATTGCAGTGCCCGCCACCAGAAGCGCAGTGCGCCTTTGATGGAGGGTGGACGAATGGACGTGGCTTTCTGCCCGCCATCCCCCAGAAACATAGGCGTGGTAATCAGCATTTCAGCTTTAAGCAACTGCGGCACGCCGGGTAGCGCTGGAAAGCGCGTGGGTGGTGACATTCAGGCTCCTCCTTGATATTTATTCAGTGACAGGCGAGTGGTGATGGGGATCACTCACCCCTGCTTGATCTCGCTGATCAGCTGCTTGATAGTGTTTTTCAAGCTGCTTTCATCCTGCTGCTGGCGAGCCAGTTTTTTATCCGTGTTGCGCAAACCGTGTACCAGCGTATTACGCAGCTTTTTAAGTGTTCTGAAAGCGGTTGGCAGATCATCCCCGCGGGAAACCTCGTCGCGGTGGTCAAAATCATTCGGGTTGCCGCGCTCCAGGTCAATACGCTTGCTGATGTAGCCTTCCTGGGCGTAAATCACGGCGCGAAGATAGTCACCACGGCCCAGGTATTCCTCAGCTAATCGAAGTTCTGCGTTGCCTCGGCTGGAAACAGAGGCCCAGTCAGTGCGCTCCCTCAGAGCAGGGGCAAAGAGTTCCGCCAGCGGTTCGGCCTCAGCATCAAAGGTGTACTGGCGCAGCGGTGTCAGTTTTTGTTTGGCCTGGGAGGCGTTGGTGACACGTTCAAAGAAAGCCGCCTGACGGATTGACGCACAGACATCCTGGGCAACGCCATCCTGTTCCAGCAAACCAGCAAAGACACCGTAATCGCCATCCTTGTCGAAACTGTTCAGGGCCTGAACCCAGTTGAGCACATCGAGCATGCCGTCCAGCCGCAGTACGGGGGCCACCCCCTCTTTCATGCGGTCGAATGCCCCGTAGTAGATGGCCTCCAGCTGTGTCTGGCGCAGGCTGGCAAAGTACTGGGCCGCCACCAGGGCCAGCATGGGGTGATAGCGCAGGCCATGGGTCACGTCGATGGATAGACGCTCTTCGGGATGAATCACGTCATCCAGGGCTTTCAGGTAACGAGCGGTATCCTGACGAGGATTCTCTTCTACATAAGGGACAAGCTGGCAGGTCACTGATAAGTTAAGCCAGTGGCTCAGAAAGGCACTGAGTGTTTCCAGCAGCGTGGCACTCATGGCATCGGCTTTTTCAAGCGCCAGCAGGTCATCCATCAAAGCCCAGGCGTGCTCATCATCGGCGGGGCAGATCTCACGGTTCATACATACGCCTACCGCCGAAGACCATGCACTGCCTGTGGTACCCAACATAATCACACGATTTGGCTTGACGCGATCAATCAGCCCGAAACCAATCATAGGCGTTTCAAAGGTATGACCATCGAGTGAATATTTGGCATCAACATAGTCACGCACTTGGCTGGGGCCATCTGTTACCCCATGGGGCAGGCGGGGTTTGCCAAGATGGGTGACAAGAACATGTGACATTGAAAACCTCCCTGTTATGGTAATTTTAATGCTTACTTTGAATCTATCTATTGAGTGTGCACTACCATGCACTAAAGGTTGGGCACAATGCTTACATAGACTTGTACAGAACTACCCATATAGCGTGGGCTTCTTCAAATCAACACATTATCGACCTACTACATGCCTTATACTTAATAAGCACTAGGCGGACGCCTGTTCGTGGCAAAAACAGTCGGGGTAACTTTCTCATATTTGACAACATGATAGCAGCCAGCACTCACATTCATACTAATTCTTATTTGCATGCGTAGCTTATAAAAACACACTTTCTTAGGGTAAAAAAACCTGTAGGCTTTTGATAAATTTTACACAGTGCAATGCGAAGCAAAAGAGCATGAATATCGGGCCTTAGAGGGCTAGTCCCCATTATCCCGACATAACACAACTGCGTAGCGCATGTTTCTCATAATAATAGGCGCACTGTGTCTGCTATACAGGATCAGCAAGGAGAGCGACGCAACATTCAACATGATTCTATCCTTTAGAAATACCTGGCTCCAGAATCATACGAAGAATTTAGTACCAGGCACCTAGCAAAAATTTTCGCTAAATTCTGAACCGCCCCGGCTTTACCGGAGACTCCATATCTTGAGAGGATGGAGTTATGAACTCACCAAAACGATATTCCCCAGAAGTCCGGGAGCGAGCTGTTCGATTAGTCCTTGAACAGCAAGGCGAATACCCGTCCAAGTGGGCGGCGATCTGCTCCATTGCCAG
>NZ_AHBC01000041.1:0-6466 GCF_000236625.2 Halomonas sp. GFAJ-1 | reverse complement strand
TTAAGATTTTTTTTGTTTCTTTGTTTAAGAAAGTGAGTGGCTTTGGTTTTTCAAGTCACGAATTTAAAACAAAATCTAGTTCTTCTGGTTCTGCTTTGCTAGATCTTGGTGAGGGTAGTGTTTTCAATTTTCAGCATAATCCTTTCGCTAAGATTCGCGGAAATGTTACGGGGAAAAAAAATAAAATAATAGTTGGTAGTGGGTCTAAAGTTGACTGTGAAGTTACTATGGCTGGCGATTTTAATAAACTTTATATTGATGAGGGCTGCAAGGTTAAGGGCAGGATTATAATAAGAGGTAATAGGCAGAAGGTGCGAGTTTTTAGAAACACTACCTTTCAAAATGTATATATCCTTTGTCAAGAAGGCTGTGATGTTTTAATTGGTCGTAACTGCATGTTCTCTCGTGACATAGAAATACGTACCACTGACGCTCATTCAGTAGTCGATGTACAAACGCGTGAGCGAGTTAACAAACCTGCTTCGGTTAAAATTGGTAATCATGTATGGGTAGGCGTTGGCAGCTTAATTAGCAAAGGCTCACAAATCCCCAATGATTCCATCGTAGGTGCATATTCTTTCGTAAATAAGAAATTTACCGAGGAAAATGTGCTAATCGCAGGTACTCCTGCAAAAATTGTCAGGCATGGGGTGACCTGGAACAGGGGCCGTAAGCCCAAGTTCACCCAGGCACAGCTTGAACATTGGAAAGAACCACCATCAAAGACGGAATGATGACCATGAATTTGAACGGCTACAATATCTCTATCGCGAACGACAAAGCATTTACCCTGCTGGCGGGTATCAACGTGCTTGAGTCCCGTGACCTTGCCATGACGGCCTGTGAAAAGTATGTGGAAGTCTGTGGCAAGCTGGGTATCCCTTACGTGTTCAAGGCCAGCTTTGACAAGGCCAACCGTTCTTCCATCCACTCTTACCGTGGCCCCGGCCTGGAAGAGGGCATGCGCATTTTCGAAGACGTGAAAAAAGCGTTCGGTGTGCCCGTGATTACGGATGTACACGAGCCTTGGCAAGCCGCTCCCGTGGCGGAGGTGGTCGATATCCTCCAGTTGCCCGCCTTCCTGGCTCGCCAAACGGATCTGGTCATGGCACTGGCCAAAACGGGCAAGCCTATCAATATCAAGAAACCCCAGTTCTTGAGCCCAGGGCAAATGGTCAACATCGTCGAGAAGTTCAAGGAAGCAGGCAACGACCAGCTCATGCTCTGCGACCGGGGCACCAGCTTTGGTTACGATAACCTGGTGGTCGATATGCTGGGCTTTGGAGTGATGAAAGATACCTGTGGCAACTTGCCCATCATTTTTGATGTTACCCATGCACTGCAGCAGCGTGACCCGCTGGGTGCCGCTTCGGGTGGCCGTCGCAAGCAAGCATTAGAGCTGGCCCGTGCCGGTATGGCCGTGGGTATTGGTGGCCTGTTCCTGGAAGCACACCCCGACCCGGACAACGCCAAGTGCGATGGCCCCAGCGCCTTGCCACTGCATTTGTTGGAGCCGTTCCTTACCCAGATCAAGGCTATCGACGATGCAGTAAAAGTTATGCCTGCGCTGGAAATTGATTAAGGAGTTGGCTGTGTCTACCTCTAACCGTGTTGCGCTGGTTATACCTGCGCGTTTCGGCTCTAGCCGTTTGCCCGGTAAACCCCTGGCCGATTTGCTGGGCAAGCCTATGGTGCAATGGGTGTTTGAGAAGGCACAGCAGGTGCCTTCTGCCCATACCGTGGTGGTTGCCACTGATGACCAGCGCATTGTCGATGCCGTGAACGCGTTTGGCGGTAAGGTGGTGCTGACATCAAAGGATCATCCTTCCGGCACCGACCGCTTGGTCGAAGTGATGGGCCAAGTAGACGCTGATATCTACATCAACTTGCAAGGGGATGAACCCCTGGTTCGCCCCAGTGATGTAGAACAGCTTGCGCAAGGCATGTTGGTCGACCCCACCGTAGATGTGGGCACGCTTTACCATGCCATTGAAGATGAAGAGGCCCAGAACCCTAATGCAGTAAAAGTTGTGTTAGGGCAGGCGGGTAACGCGCTCTATTTTAGCCGTTCCCCTATACCTTACCCCCGCGAGGGGGATAAACACCCCGGCTTTAAAAAGCATGTGGGGGTGTATGCCTATCGCAAACGCATTTTGGAGCAGTACGCCCAGTTGCCTGCCTCGGCATTGGAGCAAACTGAACAGCTCGAACAGCTGCGGTTGCTAGCGGCAGGCCTGCGTATCCGCGCCTTTGAAGTAGCGCCCACTGGGCCAGGGGTCGATACCCCCGAGTGCCTTGAAAAAGTGAGGGCAATACTGGAAGGCAAGCCCTATACACCCGCGTCGCCACTGGCCCACGTCAAGCTACTGATTACCGATGTAGACGGCGTGCTGACTGATGGTGGCATCTATTACGATGCCACAGGTGAATGCTTGAAGCGTTTTCATGTGCGTGATGGCTTAGGCATGCGCTTGCTGGAAGAGTGCGGTATTAGGGTGGCGGTGCTTTCTGGCCGGGATTCCCCCACGTTACGTAAACGCGTGGCGGATCTGGGTATTAACCTGCTTGCGTTTGGTGTGAAGGACAAATATGCGGCGTGTTTAGCGCTTATGGAACAAGCAGGCGCCACACCAGCGCAAACCGCTTGTATCGGTGATGATTCTATTGATCTTCCTGCCTTTGCGGCGTGCGGGCTGTCTTATGCCGTGGCCGATGCTCCCAGCTATGTGAAGCAACATGCCACTGGCGTGCTTACCTTAGCGGGTGGCCAAGGGGCCGTGCGAGAACTGGCAGACGCCATTCTTACTGCTCATGGCCGGGCAGATGTATTTAACTCAGCGAAGGGCTTCCATTCAGTTTCTGGTGGAGCTGCCCAATAAAGTGGCAGAGCAACGTGATAGAAAAGGATAGACATCAAATGTCGAGTATCAACGTCGGTAAAGAAGTATTCGAAGTCCAGGCCCGTGCATTGGAAGCAGCGGCTACCCGACTGAACGGTTCCTTCGACCAGGCCGTGAATATGATTCTTGAAACGCCGGGGCGCGTGATTATTTCCGGTATGGGTAAATCGGGCATCATTGGTAACAAGATGGCGGCCACACTGGCTTCTACCGGCACGCCGAGTTTTTCCGTGCACCCGGCGGAAGCCTATCATGGCGATTTAGGCATGTTCACTGCCGACGATGTGGTGGTACTGATCTCCTATAGTGGCGAGACGGAGGAAGTGATTCGCTTAATTCCATCACTACGCCATTTTGGGGTAAAAACAATTGCGATGGTGGGCAATCCGGACTCAACCTTAGGCCGCAACTGCGATCTGGTACTGGATGTATCGGTAGAGCGTGAAGCGTGCCCGAATAACTTAGCACCCACCACTTCCACGACCGTGACGCTAGCCATGGGCGATGCGCTGGCGGTGGCGCTTATTGAACGGCGTGATTTCCAACCCCATGACTTTGCGGTATTCCACCCTGGCGGTAGCCTGGGTAAACGGTTGCTGACGCGTGTGAAAGACGTGATGCACACGGAACTGCCGATTTGTGCCCCGCACGACAACATGAAAGAAGTCATCATGACCATTACTCAAGTTGGTTTGGGTATTGCCGTTGTCGTAGATAGAGGCACCATTAAAGGCGTTATTACGGATGGTGATTTGCGCCGTACACTGTTTAACCACGATAGCTTTGATGGATTAACAGCTGCTAGCGTAATGACTCCCTCTCCGCTCACCATCAATCAGATGGAAATGTTTGCAGATGCTGAAAACATTATGCTGAAGGCCAAAGTGACCTCTTTGCTGGTGGTGGGAGAAGAAGGGGCGCTAAGTGGTGTGCTAAAACTTCAGGATGCTGGGCGGCTTGGCTAATCTAGCTTTATCTAAACAATTAGTGTTTTTTAATTCAGCATGAAGTACTTATGAAAGTATTGGGGTTAAGAGGGGCAGGATACATTGGTGCCCAGGTGGTCAAGCAGCTGGCCCGTTCAGGGCACTGTGTTGTCGTGTTGGATAATCTGTCTACTGGCTTTCGTGAGTTAGTGAAATATGGTGAACTGGTAGAACACGATTGAACCGATACTGTGATGCTCAACTAATTGTTGAGCATCATCATTTTGTTGGCGTCATGCATTTTACCGACTTCAGCTTTGTAGGCGATTAGGTGAACGACTGTGACAAACATTATTGTAACAATGTCACCAATACCCTCAATCTGCTAGATGCTATGGCGTGCAACGCTTTATTTTCTTTTCTATAGCGGCAGCGGCCAGCTTTGGTGAATCTGAATACGTGCCCTTTGATGAAGCACACCCGCAACTACCCATTAACCCCTCCGGTGCTAGCAAGCTGATGGTAGTGTGGGTATTAATGGACTATTCCGCAGCTTATGGGCTTCGCTTTATTGCGTGGCGTTATTTTAATGCGAGTGGTGCTGACCCTGAAGGTGTTTTGGTTGGATCGTTTTGCTCTAAGTGTATATTAATCAATACGTTTTTTATCACGATCATCGTCATGGCTATATTGCGCACGGTAAATATATTCGGTGCGAATGGCAAACCTAGCAAGGGAGACGCAAATGGACGCCATCACTCAAGATTTTTTTGATCAAACCCCAGATGCCAACGTGGCAAAAGAGCGTGTCGCCTTTGGTACATCAGGCCATCGAGGGCGCGCTGCTGACCGCACCTTTAACGCGGCGCACATTTTTGCGATTACCCAAGCCGTGGTGGATTACCGTAAAGCGCAAGACTACCAAGGGCCACTGTTTTTAGGTTTTGATACCCATGCGCTTTCTCGCCCTGCCTGGGAGTCCGCGCTGAGAGTCTTGGCGGCTAATAAGGTGCCCGTGCTGATTGAAAAGCATCACGGCTACACGGCAACGCCGCTGGTTAGCCACGCTATTTTGCAGCACAACAGCCTTCAACATCAGGCGATGCCAGGAGCGGCCAAAGCCGATGGCCTGATTATTACGCCCTCCCATAACCCACCAGAAGATGGTGGTATTAAGTACAACCCGGCCCACGGTGGGCCTGCCGATACCGACGCTACAACATGGATTGAGCAGCGTGCTAATGCCTATTTGCTAGGTGAGTTAGGCGAAATGGCGCTGGTTTCGGTTGAAGATGCGCTCGCTTACGCCCAGGAGTATGACTTTACGGCCCACTACGTAGCGCAGCTGGGTAAGGTGGTGGATATGGCGGCTATTCAAAGCGCCAGCCTTACGCTAGGGGTAGACCCCATGGGGGGAACCGCGCTGCCGGTATGGCAAGCGGTCGCTGAGCACTACGGCCTTAATCTTGAGGTGGTCAATACCACGGTCGATGCCAGCTTTAGCTTTATGCCGCCTGATCACGACGGCAAAATTCGCATGGATTGCTCCAGCGCTGCCGCCATGGCGAACCTGTTAAACATTAAAGACCGTTTTGATCTTTCTTATGGCAACGACCCTGATGCCGACCGCCACGGTATTGTGGATGCCAACGGGTTGATGAACCCTAACCACTTCTTAGCCGTGTGCGTGGACTACTTAATCAGCCACCGACCCGAGTGGGCAGTGACACTTAAAATCGGTAAGACGCTGGTGTCCTCTTCCATGATTGACCGAGTGGTTGCCTCCCACGGGCGTGAGCTTTATGAAGTGCCGGTAGGGTTCAAGTGGTTCGTGGATGGCTTGCATGAGGGGTGGCTTGCCTTTGGGGGAGAGGAGAGCGCAGGCGCTAGCCTGCTTACCCATGATGGTAAGGCATGGTCTACTGATAAAGACGGTATTGTGCTGTGCCTATTGGCCGCCGAGATATTGGCGGTTACCGGTAAAACACCGAGCGAGTATTACCGCACCTTAACCGAGCGTTTTGGCGAGCCGTTTTACAAGCGGGTCGATACTGCCTGTACCGCTGAAGAAAAAGCCGCTTTCAAACAGCTAAGTGCAGAGAGCGTTACCGAAACCATGCTGGCGGGTGATCCGATCACTGCCGTACTGGTCAACGCCCCTGGTAACGGTGCAGCCATTGGTGGTTTGAAGGTAACGACTGACAACGGCTGGTTTGCTGCCCGCCCCAGCGGCACGGAGTCGCTTTACAAAATATACGCTGAGAGCTTTAAGGGCCCGCAGCACTTAGATGAACTGATCGAAAGTGCCACAAAGCTACTTTCCGGTGTGTTGGGTAGCTCGGTGTAAACTGCAGCGTACCCGCATAGCGATACTGGGATTAGCAAAAATCCGCGTAAACCCTCGCCCGATTGAGGGCGGGGATACAAGCGGGCAGCGCGCTAGCGCTGCAGGGGTTGTAGTGTCGTATTTATCTGGCACTATACATTCATACAGTCAACGAGTTGAAGCCGTTGTGTTAACAGCCACCAAAGTACGCATCTACCCCACCCCCGAACAGGCTGATTTCTTGAATCAGCAATTCGGCGCGGTGCGGTTTACGTACAACAAGGCACTGCACATTATCAGCTCGCAGTACAAGC
>NZ_AHBC01000042.1:0-21106 GCF_000236625.2 Halomonas sp. GFAJ-1 | reverse complement strand
TACAGTGCAGGCAGTCACCAATTTAGTCAAAAAACCCATAAAACTCATAAAACATTTAACAAATCAAAGAGTTAAAGTAATTTCAAAAAAATCTTGAAATAGCACACCATAACGGTCTATGTTCAAAAAGCTGTCAAATATGACAACTTTTATAAAACAACAATAATCGCTTCCATCTTATGCTTTACAAAAAGCAAAGGGGAGCACCACTGCACGCCACGCAGCCATCGTTTGAGAGGCGTTAATCCACGACTCCTCACATGACCGGAAACGAACCGACATGCGCCCGCATGCGGTTGGCGCGTATGAGAAGAGAGGGCTGTAACATGCAGAAAATGAAGATTGGCTTAATTCAGATGGGCCTTAAAACCACCACTGACTTAGAACCTGCCGCCATTCGTGACGCGATGAATGAAGCGCATTTGCCATTGGTTGAGCAGGCCGCCGAACAAGGCGTGCAGGTACTCTGTTTTCAAGAAGTA
Source organism: Halomonas sp. GFAJ-1 (assembly GCF_000236625.2). NCBI lineage: Bacteria > Pseudomonadati > Pseudomonadota > Gammaproteobacteria > Oceanospirillales > Halomonadaceae > Halomonas > Halomonas sp. GFAJ-1. The sequence continues at coordinate 20,624 of NZ_AHBC01000042.1, read as the reverse complement.
TTTAACCAACCCTATTTCTGCCCTAGCCAAGATGCAAAGTGGTACGCCGCCGCCGAACGGGTGCCGGAAGGCCCCACTTGCCAAATGATGCAGAAGCTGGCGGCCAAACACCGCATGGTCATCATCGTGCCCATCTATGAAGAGACCGAGACCGGCGTTTACTACAACACCGCTGCGGTATTCGATGCCGACGGCAGCTACCTGGGCAAATACCATAAAACCCATATCCCCCAAGTAGCGGGCTTTTGGGAAAAATTCTTCTTTAAGCCGGGCAAATCCAACTGGCCCGTGTTTGATACGGCTTACGGCAAAATCGGCGTTTATATCTGCTACGACCGTCACTTCCCCGAAGGCTGGCGGGCGCTGGCGCTCAACGGCGCCGAGGTAATTTTCAACCCCTCCGCCACTGTGGCCGGGCTTTCCCAATACCTGTGGGAGCTTGAACAGCCCGCCTCCGCCGCCGCCAATGGCTGCTTTATTGCCGCTATTAACCGCGTGGGTACTGAAGCGCCGTGGAACATCGGCGACTTCTACGGTTCCAGCTACATCGTTAACCCGCGCGGCAAAATCGAGGCCCAGGCCAGCGAAACCGAAGACGAGCTGCTGGTACACGAGATCGATTTGGACATGGTGCGTGAGGTGCGCAACAACTGGCAGTTCTTCCGTGACCGCCGCCCTGAGACCTACACCCGCCTCACCGACGGCGAATAAGCCCTCTTAGTCAACGTTACGCAGGAGCAAACCATGAGCCTATTGATCAAAGGCGGCACCGTTGTCACCCACGCTGATACCTACCGCGCAGATGTGCTGTGTGTTGACGGCAAAATCCACGCCATTGGCACCGACCTAGACATCCCTGAAGGCTGCGAGATCGTCGATGCCAGCGACCAGCTGGTCATGCCCGGCGGCATTGACCCCCATACCCATATGCAGATGCCGTTTATGGGCGCCGTCGCTAGCGAAGACTTCTACACCGGCACCGCCGCGGCCATGGCAGGTGGCACGACCACGATTATCGATTTTGTCATTCCAAGCCCCGGCCAGTCGCTGCTGGAAGCCTTTGAAACCTGGCAAGGCTGGGCGGAAAAAGCGGCGACTGACTTCGCCTTCCACGTGGCAATTACCTGGTGGGACGAGAGCGTTAAAGAGGAGATGGGTACGCTAGTGCGCGAACACGGCGTTAACAGCTTCAAGCACTTTATGGCCTACAAGGGCGCGATCATGGCCACCGACGACATTCTGGTAGAGAGCTTTTCTCGCTGCCTGGAGCTAGGGGCCGTGCCCACTGTTCACGCAGAAAATGGCGAGCTGGTCTACCACATGCAGCAGAAGTTATTGGCCCAGGGCATTACCGGGCCGGAAGCCCACCCGCTTTCTCGACCACCCCAAGTGGAAGGCGAAGCCGCCAGCCGTGCGATTCGCATTGCCAGCACGCTTGGCGCCCCTGTCTATCTCGTCCACGTTTCCACCAAAGATGCGGTAGACGAAATCGCCTACGCCCGCCAACAGGGCCACCCGGTGTTTGGCGAATGCTTAGCGGGTCACTTGGTGATCGACGACAGCGTTTATCAGCACCCCGACTGGGCAACCGCCGCCGCTCACGTCATGAGCCCGCCCTTCCGCCCCAAAGGCCATCAAGAAGCGCTCTGGCATGGCCTGCAATCCGGCAATTTGCAAACCACCGCCACCGACCACTGCTGCTTCTGCGAAGAGCAGAAAGCCGCCGGTAAAGATGACTTCACCAAGATTCCCAACGGCACTGCCGGGGTGGAAGACCGTTTGGCGGTGCTGTGGGATGAGGGCGTGAACACCGGCAAGCTCTCGCCCCAGGAGTTTGTCGCTGTGACCTCCACCAATACCGCCAAAATTTTTAATCTCTACCCGCGCAAAGGTGCGATTCAGGTCGGCTCCGATGCCGACATTGTGGTCTGGGACCCGAACGGTACGCGGACGATTTCTGCCAAAACCCACCACCAGAACGTCGACTTCAATATCTTTGAGGGCAAAACGGTGCGCGGCATCGCCCGCCACACCATCAGCCAAGGCAAGTGGACATGGCGCGACGGCGAGCTACACGCCGAGCGTGGTGCAGGCCGCTACTTAGAGCGCCCCGCCTACCCCGGCGTATTTGAACTGCTCGCCAAACGCGCTGAGTTAAACGCGCCCGTCGCGGTAACACGCTAACTCGCCCTCACTAAAGAACAGAGCAATGGAGAAACGACCGTGACCCATTCACTTGATCATTTACCCAGCGCAAAAGAGGTCGGCACCTACGACCCTGAGGCGCTGAAGCATAACTTTAGCGACCTGCACCCACCACTAACGCCGCGCCAAGCCATCATCGAAAGCCAGCGCTGCCTCTACTGCTATGATGCGCCCTGCGTGGAAGCATGCCCGTCGGAAATCGACATTCCAAGCTTTATCCGCCAAATCAGCGAAAGCAACATCAACGGCGCGGCTGAAACCATTCTGGAGGCCAACATTCTGGGCGGCAGCTGCGCCCGCGTGTGCCCCACGGAAATCCTCTGCGAACGCAGCTGTGTGCGTAACCATGATGCCGAGTGTCAGCCGGTGCTCATCGGTTTATTACAGCGCCACGCCACCGACAACATGCAGTTTGAGAGCCACCCGTTCAAACGCGCCGCCACCACTGGCCGCCATATTGCCGTGGTGGGGGCGGGTCCTGCTGGGCTTTCCTGCGCCCATCGCCTCGCCATGCTGGGCCACCAAGTAACGATATTTGAAGCCGAACAGAAGCCTGGTGGTCTCAACGAGTACGGTATTGCCCGCTACAAAATGACCGACGACTTCGCCCGCAAGGAAGTCGAGTTTTTGCTCGAAATCGGTGGCATCGACATCCAGTACGGCCAGCGTCTGGGCGATAACCTGACCCTCGACACCCTGCACCAGCAGTATGACAGCGTTTTTCTCGGGTTAGGTCTTGGTGCCAGCCGAGCGTTAGGGCTTACCGGTGAGGACGCCCCTGGCCTGATGCCTGCGGTGGACTACATCAAAACCCTGCGCCAAACCGATGACTTGGGCACTCTTGCGGTCGCTAAGCGCTGCATCGTGATTGGCGCAGGTAACACCGCGATTGATATGGCCACTCAAATGGCCCGCTTAGGCGCCAGCGAAGTAACCCTCGTGTACCGCCGTGGCGTAGACGCGATGTCCGCTACCGATCACGAACAAGAGATCGCTAAGGCCAACGGCGTGCGCATGGTCATCTGGGCGCAGCCCGATGAGATACTGCTGAATGAGCAAGGGCAAGTGGCAGGCATGCGTTTTGCCAACACTTCTGAGCAGGCAGGACGCTTAGCACCCACGGGTGAGACGTTTGAGATTGCTGCTGATGCGATCTTCAAGGCCATTGGCCAGGGCTTTGACGCGAAGAGCCTGCATGATGCCACGGCGGCAGAACTCGCCCGCGACGGCGAGCGCGTTCACGTTAACGAGATGTTCCAAACCTCGATGCCCAACGTATATGCCGGGGGCGACTGCGTTCAACCCGGCCAAGACCTGACCGTACAGGCCGTGCAGCACGGCAAACTGGCGGCCCACGCCATTCATCAAGCGCTTACCGCCAAGCAGGAGGCCGCATGAGCACCTTACCGTTTACCCCACCCGGCAAGAAAAACAGCGGCGACAGCGTGGTTAATGGCGTTGATCTTTCGGTAAATTTTGCCGGCATCAAAGCCCCCAACCCGTTCTGGCTGGCCTCGGCCCCACCAACGGATAAAGCCTATAACGTGGTGCGCGCCTATGAAGCGGGCTGGGGCGGCGTGGTATGGAAAACCCTCGGCGAAGAGCCGCCGGCGGTGAACGTTTCCTCACGTTATTCGGCCCACTACGGCAAAAACCGCGAGGTCATCGGCTTTAACAATATCGAGCTGATTACCGACCGTTCACTGGAGATCAATCTTCAAGAGATCACCCAAGTGAAAAAGGATTGGCCAGACCGCGCACTGATCGTCTCCATCATGGTGCCCTGCAATGAGGAGGCCTGGGCGTACATTTTACCGCTAGTGGAAGCTACCGGTGCCGACGGTATCGAGCTTAACCTGGGCTGCCCCCACGGCATGCCGGAGCGCGGTATGGGCGCCGCGGTGGGCCAAAACCCGGATCTGATCGAAAAAGTCACCTACTGGTGTAAAAAGCACTACTCCAAGCCGGTGATTGTGAAACTTACACCCAACATCACCGATATCCGCGTAGGTGCTCAGGCGGCGCTGCGTGGCGGCGCGGATGCGGTGTCGCTGATCAACACCATCAACTCCATCACCAGCATTGACTTGGACAACATGGTCGCCATGCCCACCGTGGGCCACCAGAGCACCCACGGCGGCTACTGCGGCAGCGCGGTTAAGCCCATTGCGATGAATATGGTGGCGGAAATCGCCCGCGACCCCGCCACCGCAACGCTGCCAATTTCCGGCATCGGCGGCATTTCCACCTGGCGCGATGCGGCGGAGTTTATCTCCCTCGGCTCTGGCAGCGTGCAGGTGTGCACCGCGGCGATGCTGAACGGTTTCAGGATTGTGGAAGAGATGAAAGACGGCCTCTCCCGCTGGATGGCGGAGAAAGGCTACGACTCAATTGAAGCGTTCTCCCGCAAGGCAGTGCCCCAAACCACCGACTGGAAACACCTGGATATCAACTTCAAGACCATTGCCCACATCGACCAGGATCTGTGTATCGAGTGCGGCCGCTGCTATATCGCCTGCGAGGATACCTCCCACCAGTCGATTGCCAAACTCACCGAGCAGGACGGCGCACGCCGTTACGAGGTAATCGAGGATGAGTGTGTAGGCTGTAACCTGTGCCAAATCACCTGCCCAGTAGAAAACTGCATCACCATGGTACCTCAAGAGACCGGCAAGCCCTTCCTCGCCTGGGACAACGACCCGCGTAACCCTTTCCGCGTCGCCTCTTAATCGCCCTGTTAGCCGATCAACCCCCGCCCTCATCTCACGAGGGCGGTCAACGCTGTGCTGCTACGCTTAAAGCACGCTACGCTAAGCAATACGTCTTTTTAACAGCTATGCACTAAGTGAGCATTCACATGCAGATCATTAACGCCCGCATTCGCCAGCGCCCTGAACTTTATCGGCTTGAGATTGAGAACGGTACGTTCAGCGCCATTACCGTACAAGATTCGCCACTGAAGGCAGACGATAGGCAGATTGATGCGGGTGGCAAGCTTGTTTGCGCCCCCTTTATCGAGCCGCATATCCACCTGGATGCTGCACTCACCGCAGGCGAGCCACACTGGAACCAGAGCGGCACGCTATTTGAAGGTATTGAGCGCTGGGGCGAACGTAAGCCTATGTTGACCGAAGCGGATATTCGCGAGCGGGCACTTAAAACGCTCAACCTGCTGATTAGCAACGGCGTGCAGTTTGTGCGCACCCACGCCGATACCAGCGACCCGAGCCTGATCGGGCTTAAAACCCTATGCGGCTTGCGCGATGAATTGAAAGATAAAATCGACATACAAGTCGTCGCTTTCCCACAAGATGGCCTGCTCTCTTACCCTGGCGGCGAAAAGCTGATGGAAGAGGCATTGGAGTTCGGCGCTGACGTTGTCGGCGGTATTCCTCACTTCGAATATACCCGGGAGCTGGGCGTCGCCTCCATGAAGCGAGTGATCGAATTGGCGATTAAGTACGACCGCTTGGTGGATGTGCACTGCGATGAAATTGACGACCCCAATTCACGCTTTCTAGAAGTGCTGGCCTGCGAAGCGCTATTTAACGACTTAGGCAGCCGCGTGACCGCCAGTCACACCACCGCCATGCACTCCTACGACAACGCCTACTGCTCCAAGCTGTTTCTGCTGCTCAAACGCTCGGGCATCAACTTCGTATCCTGCCCTACCGAAAGCATTCACCTGCAGGGGCGCTTTGACACCTACCCGAAACGGCGCGGCGTGACGCGCGTAAAAGAGCTCAACGCAGCGGGCATTAACGTCTGCTTTGCCGAGGATTCCATCTTTGACCCCTGGTACTCGCTGGGTAATGGCAAGCTTTTGAGAACGCTCGATTTTGGCCTGCATATCTGCCAAATGATGGGCTATCAGGACTTCAGCCAGGCGCTTTCGCTGATTACCGACAACAGCGCCCGCACAATGAATATTGAGGAGCGTTACGGTATTGAGGTCGGCAAACCCGCCAGCTTCAACCTGCTGGACGGCGAAGATGATTACAGCGTGCTACGCACCCAGGGCGAAGTGCTGCTTTCGGTACGCCAGGGCGAGATCATCATGCAGCGCGAGCCAGCCAAAATCACCACGCCCCAGTGGCTTGGCTAATGCCAATGAACACCCGCTCAAGGCGTTTCTAGACGGTTATGCGTTAACGTCCAGTAAATAGCCGTAGAACGCCGTGTTGCGCTGCCAGCCCAGCGATTCATAAAGGTGTTGTGCACGCTCATTCTCTACCTGGGTCATTAATATCAAGCGTGCCACGCCATGCTCACGGGCAAGCTGGGTGGCGGCTTCCATGAGCGCTCGGCCCGTTCCTTTTTCACGACACTCAGGCAGCACAAAGAGGTCGTTCAACGTCCAGCGCGCATTCAAGCCTACGGTGGAAACACCTGGATAGAGCTGAACAAACCCTGTGAGCGCGCCATCAACGCCTTCACTCACCAAAATGCGGGAGTCCGCCTGCCCAAAGCGCTGGCGCAAAAAGTCACGCGCTGCTTGAATATCACTTGGCTGTTGATAAAACTGCCGATAGCCATCTAACAGCTCGGTTAATGCATCAAGATCATGAATCGTGGCAGAGCGGACGTGGGTCATGCGCTAACTCTCCTGTTTTTTGCGCTAACTTACCGTAGCAATGTTTCGACACAGCGCTTAGTGCTGCGCCGTGTATTTCCTGACGATTTAACTATAGTAGTGTATCGTCTTTTAAACGCTTATTAATCCATCTAACAGCAAGGGGACGACGCGTTCCCACTGGGGTTACCGTGGTCCAATCGCTTTCTTCAAATACCGAATCCCGCGCTTCGATATATAAGGCGTGGAGCGTGCACGTATTTACCGCCAGCGGGGTGCTGCTTGGCACAATGGCGCTGCTTTCACTGATCGACAATAATCCCGTCGCATGCCTACTCTGGCTAGGGGCGGCGATGATGATCGACGGGATTGATGGCACCCTGGCACGCAAATATGAGGTGAAGTCCGTACTGCCCCACTTCGATGGGTCGACGCTGGATATGGTGATTGATTACCTCACCTGGGCGTTTATTCCCGCTCTGTTTATTTACTACTTCATTGAGTTGCCACCCTATTTAGGGCTGATCTCCGTCTTTATTATTCTTCTATCGTCGATGTTCTGCTTCTGCAACGTCGATATGAAAAGCCAGGATAATTACTTCGTTGGCTTTCCCGCCGCTTGGAATATTGCCGCGGCCTATTTTTATATTCTTGATTTACCCCCCTTCATCACGTTTGCAGCGATCCTCGTCCTGGCGGTGCTGACCGTGACCAAAATGAAGTTTCTGCACCCGTTTCGCGTGCGTCTATTTATGCCGCTCAATATCGCCGTCACGCTGTTGTGGTGTGTGTGCACGACCTCGTTAATTCTCTCAAGCACTGATCACGCCGTCTGGGCGCTGTGGGGCTTAGGCTTGACCTCTGTTTACTTCGCGGGGATGTGCGTTTGGCGTACTGTTCAAGAAAAGCCATCGTTACAGGGCTAAGCCGTCAGCCCAATGCCTCTTAAAATTACCGTGGTCACTGACTGAACGGCTTTTTCAAACTGCAAATCGTCCAGCGGTTTATCGTCGTTCAGCAACGCAATTTGATAGTCGAAGTCGGCGTAGTGCTGGGTGGAGGCCCAGATCATATAGAGCAGGTAAGAGGGCTCGACGGGGGTAATCTGGCCGGACTCGATCCATTCGCGGATTTTCGACTCTTTCAGCTTGGCCCATTCATAAAGATTATCGCGCAGGCGATCTTTCAGAATCGGAGCGCCCTGCATGACCTCCGCTGCCCAGATTTTGGAGCCGTGGGCACGGTAGCGGGAGTGATTCATCTTGGCGCGAATGTAGCTGGTGAGCACTACGCGAGGATCATCGTATAGCTCGAAACAGAGCGCGTCTTGCTTCCACACTTCTAACAGCGCCAGCAGCACTTCTTGGTAAAGCGCTTTCTTTGTAGAGAAGTAGTAGTGCACGTTAGATTTGGGAATATTTGCCAGTTGGGCGATTTCTCCCATCGAGGCACCGGCGTAACCTTTCTCAGCAAACAGCTGCTCCGCCGCTTGTAGAATCTTTTTTACGTTCGTTTGCCGGATTTCGTCCTGTGTTCTCGCCACGCTGCTCGTCCCTTGCGACCCTGACCGCTGAAAAATACGCACAAAAAAATGCACCACCGCCCAGCGGTGGTGCAGAGAAGATGGCGCAGTTAGCCTGCGGCGTCAACGCTGGTTAGTAGGAAACGAGAACTCCGCCCGTGTGGCTTCACTCGCCGAAGGCCAGCGCTGGGAGACCGCTTTACGGCGGGTATAGAAGCGCACTGAGTCTGGCCCGTAGGCGTGGAGGTCCCCAAACAGCGAGCGTTTCCAACCACCAAAGCTGTGATAGGCCACAGGCACCGGTAGCGGTACGTTTACCCCCACCATGCCCACTTCAATGCCATCGGTAAAGCGCCGGGCAGCTTCACCATCGCGGGTAAACAGGCAGGTGCCGTTGCCGTATTCGTGGTCGTTGATCAGCTGCATGGCGTCATCTAAGCTGCCAACCCGCACCACGCAGAGTACCGGGCCGAAGATCTCTTCCTGATAAATGCGCATTTCAGCGGTGACGTTATCGAACAGGCAGCCACCGACAAAGTAGCCCTCTTCATGACCGGACACTTTCAGGCTGCGGCCGTCGGCAACCAGCGTTGCCCCGGCGTTAACACCATCTTCGATGAAGCCGAGCACTTTATCGCGATGCTCTGCGGTGACCAGCGGCCCCATATCCAAGCCCTTATCGGTGCCGGGACCCACCTTGAGCTCGGCAATTTTAGGCAGCAGGGTTTCAACTAGCCGATCGGCGGTCTCATCACCTACGCATACCGCCACCGAAATCGCCATGCAGCGCTCGCCGCAGCTGCCGTAGGCGGCGCCCATGAGCGTATTGGCGGCGTTCTCCAGGTCGGCGTCCGGGAGAACCACCGCATGGTTCTTCGCCCCACCCAAGGCCTGAACGCGCTTGCCCGCCGCCGAGCCACGGGAATAAATCGCTTCCGCCACGGGCGTGGAACCCACAAACGAAATGGCTTTAACCGCCTTGGCATCTAGCAATGTTTCCACCGCTTCGCGCCCGCCGTGGATGACATTCATCACACCTTTAGGCAGCCCCGCTTCTTGCAGCAGTTCGGCCACGGCCATGGCCGCCGATGGGTCTTTTTCGGAAGGTTTCAGAATAAAGGTGTTACCGCAGGCAATCGCCATCGGGTACATCCACAGCGGCACCATGGCGGGAAAGTTAAACGGGGTAATGCCCGCCACCACGCCCAGCGGCTGGAAGTTAGACCAGGCATCAATGCCCGGCCCCACGTTATGGGAGTACTCGCCTTTTAATAGCTCCGGCACGCCGCAGGCGTACTCGACGTTCTCGATGCCGCGCTTAAGCTCGCCCATGGCGTCTTCCACCGTCTTGCCATGCTCTTCACTGACCAACTGCACCAAGCGGTCGGCGTGTTCTTCCAGTAACTGCTTAAAGCGGTACATCACTTGGGTACGCTTGGCAGGCGGTGTATCGCGCCAGGCGGGAAAGGCCGCCTGGGCAGCGGAAATGGCACGCTCTACATCGGCGGCATCCGCATCAGCGACTTGGCGAATCACTTGGCCCGTTGAGGGGTTGGTGACCTCCAGCGTGCGCTTACTTTCAACTAACTCGCCGTTAATCAGGTGGGAAACAACGCTCATACGGTAACTCCAAAACAGGTTATGGCAGTGAAGGTGACGCTAACGCATCTTATGCTAATGAATCCAAGGTGGTGGCTACGGCATCGAACAGCCGCTCTAACTCAGCCTCGGTGGTGCCGAAGGGGGGGCCAAACTGCAGCGTGTCGCCGCCGTAACGAACGTAGAAGCCCGCTTCCCAGAGCGCCATGTGGGCATCGCGGGGGCGAATTGTTGGGTCGCCATCCCGGGGCGTTAGCTGAATCGCACCGGCTAAGCCGTAGTTACGAATATCGACAATATGGTTGCGGCCTTTCAGGGCATGCAGCTTCTGCTCAAAGGTAGGCGCAATGGCGCTGACCTGAGAGGGGAAGTTCTCACGCTCCATCATTTCAAGCGCCGCCAGACCCGCGGCGCAAGCCACCGGGTGGGCGCTATAGGTATAGCCATGGGGGAACTCAACGGCGTGCTGGGGGCCGCCTGCATGCATAAAGGTGTCGAAAATTTCACTAGAGGCAATCACCGCCCCCATGGGGATCGCGCCGTTGGTGATCTGCTTGGCCACGTTCATGATATCCGGCGTCACGCCAAAGGCTTCAGCGCCGGTGGTTGCGCCGCTGCGCCCAAAGGCGGTAATAACCTCGTCAAAAATCAGCAAAATATCGTGGGCGGTGCAAATCTCGCGCAGCCGATCTAAATAGCCTTTGGGTGGCACGATCACCCCTGCAGAACCTGACATCGGCTCTACAATCACCGCCGCTATGGTGGAGGCATCGTGTAGCGCAATTTGCTCCAGCAGTGCATCGGCAAGCTCAGCGCCGGTTTCCGCTTGGCCACGGGTGAAGGCGTGGTCCGCCTGAAGGGTATGGGGCAGATGGGTGACGTCCATCAACTGGCCATAGTGTTTACGGTTGCCGCCAATACCACCCAGGCTGGTGCCGCCAATATTCACCCCGTGGTAGCCCTTAGCGCGGCCAATCATGCGGGTTTTTTCCGGCTTACCTTTGAGCCGCCAGTACGCCTTGGCCATCTTGACCGAGGTGTCGGCGGCTTCTGAACCTGAGTTGGTAAAAAACACGTGATCCAGCCCAGCAGGCGTTAAGCTGGCGATCTTTTCCGCCAGTTTGAACGCCAACGGGTGGGCAATTTGGAAGCCAGGGGCAAAGTCGAGGCTGCCTAACTGCGCCGCCACGGCTTTTTGAATTTCTTCACGGTTATGGCCCGCGCCGCAGGTCCATAGTCCGGAAAGCGAATCGAATAACTTACGGCCCTGGTCATCAATGTAATAGCGCCCTTCCGCCCCGGTAATAACACGCGGGTTCGCATGAAAGTCGCGGTTGGCGCTAAACGGCATCCAGTAGTGCTGATTCAGCGCAGAATGGGAGGGGCGGTCTTCAATAGCCCCCTCTGAGGATTGCGAGATTGTATTGCTTTTTAAACTAAACATGGTGTCCAGCTCCGGCCCTATGAGACATAGCCACAGCATGCGCCACCAAACACGTTTATAAAATTATGCTTTTCTTTTGTTCACGTTAGATAATTTATACGTAACAGAGAACCAAATTGCGCTTACCCACCTTGACGTAGCGATTTAAAACGCCTAATTCTTATATTTATACGAATAAATACAAAAAATCAGTGGAACACGCCTAAGCAGTACCCGCATAGCACATGCGCACCAACAGCGCTGTTATTGGCTGGGTGCACTGTCATTCATGCTCACAAATCCAACATAAACAAAGGGCTATCTTGCTATGAAATACTTAACACCCTTAAAGCTATCTATTTATAGCGGCATGCTTTTCAGCTTTTTTATGCTGGAAAGCCCCATCATTATGCTGGCTAACCGCATAGAGCCCATGGTGATGGGTCTCCCCTTCCTTCTGGTGTGGAACTTGTTCTGGTGGTTTGCATTAACGGCGCTGTTTTTGGTGGCTTATTTCACCAATTGGGGCAGCCCCGAACCATCCACTATCCACGCAGCTAAACAGCTGTAACCAAGGGGATTAACCATGACTGGCAGCTTATTAATTATTGCAGCTTTTATGATTATCCCCTTGATGGTAGGGGTTTTATCGGCACGTCAATCGCAAGAAACCAGCGAGGACTTTTTTGTCCAAGGTCGTGCCATGGGAAGTATCGCGGTCTTCTTCACCGTCGCGGCAACCTGGTGGAGCGCGTTTGCGTTCCTCGGCTCTAATGCCACGTTTTATACCAACGGGCCAGTTTTTCTCACAGCGCTGGCCTGGAACCTCCTGTTTGGCTTTATGTATTACTGGATAGGCAAACGGGTGTGGTTTTTAGGCAAACGTTTCAATTACTTAACACCTTCAGATTTAATTGGCGATTTTTATAATAGCGAGGCACTGCGCATTACCGTTGCCGCTATTACGCTGATTTTCACCGTACCTTATCTCCAGATCCAGCTAACCGGCGGCGCTTATTTAATCGAGGTTGCCTCAGGTGGGTTGATTCCTTTCTGGCTCGCCGCGCTGCTGTTTTACTTCATTATTATTATCTACGTATGGATTGGTGGTATCCGTGCTATCGCCTGGACTGACGTTATTTATGGCGCACTGCTATTTTTCGGCATGCTCTATGCCGGTTACTACATTTCCACCCAGGTAGGTGGCCCCACAGCATTATTTAGTCAGCTTCAGCAAACCTCTCCTGACCATCTCACGCTGCCTGGGCCTAACGGCACAATGGGCTACTCCATGTGGTTCTCGCTGTTTGCTATTACCGCTATTGGTGCCTTTATGGGCCCTCAAATTTGGCTACGCATGTACTCGGTTAAACACGGCAAGCTATTTAACTTGATGCCGTTTTTATTGGGTTTGGCGGCCTTTGCCTATATCGGTTCGGTGCTGTCTGGCTACTCAGGCGTGCTGCTTGAGCCCAACATAGCAAACCCTGATCAGATCTTGCCCATTATGCTGATGGAGTATGCGCCTTACCTACTCGCATCACTGATCATGGCAGCGGGTGCGTCAGCTGCTATGTCCACCGCCAACTCGCAGATCCACGCCGTATCCACCGTGGTGACGATGGATATCTACAAACGCTATATCGATCGTGATGCTAGCCAAGCGCGCATTGTATATATCGGACGTTTATCGCTGGTAGGCTTCTCGTTAGTGGCTTATGTCATGGCTCTTACCGTACCAGGCGTATTGGTCACGATTGGTATTGCAGCATTGGCGGGTACCGCGCAGTTGATCATTCCCACCATAGGGGCCATCACCTGGAAAAAAGCTCACCCCACTGCTGCACTGGCGGGTTTGTGGGCGGGCGTTGCCTGCGTGCTACTCATGACCTTTGGCCCGCTAAGCGCACCGTTTGGATACCATGCAGGTATCTGGGGTTTATTACTGAACACTGCGCTATTTGTTGGGCTAAGCCACGCACTGCATCGCCGCGATACAGCGGTTGTGGAACGCTTTACCCAAGCACGCCATGACTATGATGCCGAATACCACCCCGAGCGCTTACCCGCCTATACGCAAGAAATCACCAGTACCGCTAACCACCAATAAGGAGTGGGTTGATGACTCAAGCCCCTGTTTCAACCTCACCGCGCAGACCCAAGCTTGCCGAGCTGATTAGCGATGACATTAAGCGCTGGATCGCCGCAGAGTCACTGGGAGAAGGAGATCGGCTGCCCAACGAAAAAGCGCTGATGGAGCTTTACGGTAGCGCTAAGGGCACCGTGCGCGAAGCGCTCAAGATCTTAGAGGTTGAGGGGCTCATCACATTAAAAACCGGGCCTAAAGGAGGCGCAGTCATTAATCAGCCTAGCATGGAGCCTGCCAGCCGCATGCTGCGTAACTTCCTGCACTTCCAGCAATTGGATGGCAAGCAGGTATATCAGTTACGCAAACTGCTGGAAGTAGAACTGGCGGCCTCCGTGGTGGGTAAGCTCACTGAGCAGGACTTCCAACAGCTGGAAGCCAATATGTCGGCCTGCGCCTGCTGCGCGAGTCATGAAGAGGATCACCGACACCAGCGCTTTCTAGAGCTGGAGTTTCACCAGCTGCTGGCTCGCGCCTGCCCGAACCCATTGCTCACGTTTATGTGCCAGTTCTTAAACGACATGCTGCGCGATTTGGTGGTGATTAAAAAAGCGTACGTCCCGGAGCGAAAGAAGTTCGACCACGCCAATCAGGATTACCACCGCCAGCTAGTGGATGCCTACCGCGCTGAAGATGCCCCGCATGTGCGACAGATCATGGCCGAGCACATGGCCGATGCTGAACATCACATGAGTGCGCTGGAAGCAGAAATGGCTGAGCAGATGCTGGTCAGCAATGACTCATCCAATAATCAGAATCACCGTTCCAAGCTACATGACTTACTAACGGAACACACATCCGTTTAACTTTGCGAGGAGAGTGAGATGAATACCTACGTTACCCCCATCAAAGAGTCCAACCTACATACTGACAGCGATCGCCTTTGGGCGTCGCTCATGGAGATGGCCAAGCTAGGGGCCACACCGAAGGGCGGTGTGAACCGCCAAGCGCTGACCGACTTAGAGCGCCAGGGCCGCGACTTGTTTATTCAGTGGTGCCGTGCTGAGGGCTGCACGATTCGCATCGATAATATTGGCAATATTTTTGCCCGGCGTGAAGGTAGCGACCCCAGAGCCAAAACAGTCATGGCAGGTAGTCATTTAGATACCCAACCCACCGGCGGCAAATACGACGGCTGCTTCGGTGTCATGTCTGGCCTTGAAGTAATTCGCACCCTAAACCAGCACAACATCACCACGCAATCGCCGATTGAAGTGGTCGCGTGGACGAACGAAGAAGGCTGCCGATTCCCCCCCTGTATGATGGGCTCTGGCGTATTCACCGGTGAGCTGGCGTTTGACGCCATGATGGCGCGCACCGACGCCGATGGTGTCACGGTCAGCGATGCCTTAGACGCGATTCATTATCGCGGCAGTGATGAGGTCTCCCCCAACGAGATCAAAGCCTATTTCGAGCCTCACATTGAGCAAGGCCCCATTCTCGAAGATACCGACACCGCCATTGGCGTCGTTATCGGAGGGCTTGGTCAGAAGTGGTTCGATTTAACCCTCACAGGGCTTGAAGCCCATGCGGGCCCCACCCCGATGAACCTTCGCCGGGATGCCATGATGGGGGCCGCAGAAGTCACCCAAGCACTCAACCGGATTGCCCATGAGCACCAACCCCACGGGCGCGGCACAGTGGGCTGTATGACGCTACACCCAGGTTCGCGCAACGTGATTCCCGGCCAAGTCAAAATGACCCTGGATATGCGCCACTGGGAACCCGAAGCCCTAATCGCTATGGGCCAAGCGGTGACTACC
Organism: Halomonas sp. GFAJ-1; assembly: GCF_000236625.2. Classification (NCBI taxonomy): domain Bacteria; kingdom Pseudomonadati; phylum Pseudomonadota; class Gammaproteobacteria; order Oceanospirillales; family Halomonadaceae; genus Halomonas; species Halomonas sp. GFAJ-1. The sequence continues at coordinate 5,393 of NZ_AHBC01000042.1, read as the reverse complement.
GCCGTTGAAGACATTTGCCAACGTCACGGGCTGGAATACGAGCTCACCCCCACCGCAGATTTTGCGCCTGAGCATTTCAATGAAGCATGCGTGGATAGCGTGCGACAAGCCGCTGAAAAGCTGCAGCTGTCACACATGGATATCATCAGCGGAGCCGGGCACGATGCGATGTTTGTTGGCCGTGTCGCCCCCGCCGCCATGATCTTTATTCCCTGCAAAGATGGCATTAGCCATAACGAGATCGAAAGCGCCACCCCCGAGCACGTACACGCAGGCTGTAACGTCTTACTGCACGCCATGCTCAATGCGGCCGGTGTGAAAAGTGAGGAGTAACCATGGCGGATACCTATGAAACCCTGACGGCAACTGATGCATTGGCACGTTTCAGCGAGGGCTCGCTCTCGCCGGAAACGCTGGTGGAGGACTGCTTAACGCGTATTGAGCGAGATAACCCCAAGGTGAATGCCTTCACCTGTATTAACGGTAAAGAGGCCCGCCGTTTAGCAGCTGAATCCGCGCGACGCTGGCAAGCAGGCACTCCCTGCGGCTCGCTAGACGGCATTCCAGTGACGATTAAAGACTTAACCCTAACCAAAGGCCTGCCTACACGGCTGGGTTCCACCACCACGGTTCCGGATGGCCCCTGGGAGGTAGATGCGCCCATTAGCCGTCACCTACGCAATGCCGGGGCCATTGTGGTTGGCAAAACCACCTCGCCTGAATTTGGCTGGAAAGGCGTCACCGATAACCCGCTGCACGGCATCACCCGCAACCCATGGAATACTGAGCTAACGCCGGGAGGGTCATCTGGCGGCGCGGGGGCTGCCGCGGCGCTTAACCTGGGCCTGCTTCATCAGGGCAGCGACGCGGGTGGCTCCATACGTATTCCGTGCAGCTTTACCGGCACGTTTGGTATTAAACCCACTTTCGGCTGGGTGCCTCAGTGGCCTGCCAGCACCATGAGCACGCTGTCTCATTTAGGGCCCATGACACGCACTGCAGGTGATAGCGCCCTCATGCTCAGCGTTATGGCCCAGCCCGATGCCCGGGATGGTTACGCTGGAAACCCAACAGGGCCAGACTGGCTCACGCCGCCCCCAGCGAGCCTTCAAGGCTGGCGAATCGCTTTTAGCTCTAACCTGGGTTACGTAGACGTCGCTCCGGATATTGCCCAGCGAGTTGAGGAAGCCATCGCTTATTTAGAAGCATTGGGTGCCACCGTAGAACGCACTGACCCTGGCTTTAGCGATCCGCTTAAAACGTTTAATACGCTCTGGTTTGCTGGGGCCACGCAGGCACTCGAAAAACTCGACGAACAGCAACAGGTAGCGCTCGATCCTGGCTTTCTGGAGATTGCACGGCGCGGGCAAGGCGTATCGCTTTCTGCCTACCTAGCCGCCCGGCGTAAGCGCAGCGAATTGACCGCCCACATGGCCGCCTTTCACGAACGCTATGACTTGTTGGTAACGCCTACGATGCCCATTGCACCCTTTACAGCGGGCCACAACGTACCACCGGGCAAGCACTATCGAGATTGGATGGACTGGACGCCGTTCAGCTATCCCTTCAACCTAACCCAGCAGCCCGCGGCTTCCCTTCCCTGCGGGCTAGATAAACAGGGGCTGCCGGTAGGTTTGCACTTAGTGGCGGGGAAATATCAAGACCTCAAGGTGCTACATGCGGCCCAGTTACTTGAACGCTATTTGCCGCCACCAGCACCACCTAACTGCTAAATTATTCAATCATTTTCACAAAAATAAATATATTCATGCACTTGGCCTCGATGAGGAGGAGAAGATATTCAACCCAACATCCCTACTATTACCATCCCTAGCGCGACAATACTCAGCAGCGCGGCACTCCCGTACATCAGCTTTTTGTTAAGCGCGTCCTTGCCCACGCTGATATCAAACAGCCCGTGGCGTAGGCGGTGGGCAGCATGAAACAGCGGCAAGCAGACGACCGCCCCAACAAACAGAAAGCCCGGCACACTGAACAGCAGTGCGGATGCCCGTTCGTAGCTCAGCGCCTCGGGGGGCAGCAAACCGAGAGGTAGTAATACGGCAATAAATAAAATCACGGCAGGCAGAATAACCGCAAAGCAGACGCCGCCTGCGCTAAACAGCCCCCACCAGAGCGGCTCATCAAAGGCTTGTTTATGCGGTGTACCCTGTTTGTTCATGCTGGGTCTATCCATGCTTGGCTTGCTCATCTTATGCACTCCCTAATAGCCAGATAAACAGCACCACCACTGCCACGACCCCGGCCCACTGTGCCGCGACAATGGCTTGATCAGGCAGGCTTCGCCCCGCGATGCGTAACGGCATTACCCGCGGAAACAGCACAAAAAAGGTGGCGGCGTGAAACAGGCTAGCCACCAGCGCAACAAGGTTTAGCAGCAGAACAATGGGGGAGCCCATAAAGGCGATCCACCCCTGCCAGCTTTCCGCCCCCTGTAGCAGGGCGACTATACCGGCCAGTAAACAGAGCGTGAAAAACACCAGCGGCAGTACCGTGGCTTCGCGCAGCATGTAGAGCTTAAAAAAGCGGTGCTTGAGCCACCAGTTACGTTTCAGCGGCGGCAAGCGTTGCGGTGATAACTTATCCATACTCTCTCCTTCCCCTAGCCTTTAAACAGCGCAATGAGCGTGTGCTTAGCCGCTTCCACCTTGCCCTGATTGACCGCGGCGGCCGGGTCAACGTTTTTTGGGCATACCTGGGAGCAGAAGCCGACAAAGGTGCAGCTCCATACCCCTTCGTGACGGTTAAGCTGTGCCATGCGCTGCTTCTTGCCGTGGTCGCGGCTGTCCAGGTTGTAACGGTGGGCCAAGGTTAGCGCTGCCGGGCCGAGAAACTCTTGGTTCAGCCCAAACTGCGGGCAAGCCGAGTAACAAAGGCCGCAGTTAATACAGTTGGCAAACTGCTTGTAGCGGGCGAGCTGCTCGGGGGACTGTCGATAAGTTTCCGGCGCCTTTGGGTCGTAAGGTTTTACTGGGTTGTCATCAATTAAATAGGGTTTAACCGCTGCCAAGTGCTCAAGGAAAATCTCCATGTCCACCACTAGATCCCGCTGCACGGGGAAGTGGGCTAACGGCTCGATGCGTATTTCACCCTCATAATCGCGTAGGAAAGTTTTACAACCGAGCTTGGGAATGCCGTTAACCATCACCCCGCAAGAGCCGCAAATCGCCATTCGGCAGGACCAGCGATAGCTCAGCGTGCTATCAAGCTGCTCTTTAATATGGTTAAGGGCATCCAGCAGCGAGGTGCTGTCGTCTACCGGCAGCTCAAACTGCTGCCAATAGGGTTCAGCCGAGCTGTCGGGCAGGTAACGTTTGACGCTGACCTGCTTGGTGCGAATGTTATTAGTGCTAACACGCTTGGTGCTGGTCTGCTCGGTGTTCATGCTTTTGCCCCTTTGCCCGCATCGCCATAGGCCCGCTCAGCCGGGGCGGAAAACCGTACATCCACATCCTGCCAGCGCAGCTCGGCATTCGCTTCGCCTTGGTAGAACACTTGGCTATGCTTGAGGTAGTTAACGTCGTCGCGTTTTTGCATGCCTTCATCCAGGCGCTGATGGGCGCCGCGGGATTCACGGCGCTCAAGCGCGCCTAAACAAGAGGCTTCGGCAATATCCAGGCCGCACTCCAGCTCAAGGCATTCCAGCAGCTCGGTATTGAAGATCTTGCTGGTATCGTTAACGCGCACCTTAGTAAAGCGCGCCCGTAGCTGGCGCATGGTCTCCAGAGAATGACGCATGCCCTCTTCGGTGCGATAAATACCACAGCCGCTCTCCATGGCCTGCACCATGGCGTGCTTGAGTTCTACCCAGTTCTCACCACTTCCGGTTCCGTCACAGAGCTGCCGCAGCTTGGCTTGCTGGCGGTCGCCCTGAGCTTCCAGCAGGGGCATATCGGCCCATTCGGTGTGTGCTGCGCGCTGGCTGGCCTGCTCACCGGCCAAACGGCCAAACACCAATAGCTCGGTGAGTGAATTAGAGCCTAAGCGGTTAGCACCGTGTAAACCGACTGAAGCGCACTCCCCAGCCGCATAGAGCCCAGCAATAGAGGTTTCGCACTGAGGATTGGTCTCAATCCCTCCCATGGTGTAGTGAACCGCTGGGCGAATGGGGATTGGCTCTTTTACTGGGTCGACGTTGATATAGGCTTTCGCCAGTTCGCAGATAAACGGCAGGCGCTCTAGGATGGTCTTTTCACCTAGGTGGCGCAGGTCTAGATAAACCACATCGCTGTCGCCAAACTTGCCGGTGCGTCCTGCCTGCTGCTCCTGCCAAAATGCCTGGGAGAGTTTGTCCCGTGGCCCCAGCTCCATGTATTTGTTTTCCGGCTTGCCCAGCGGGGTTTCCGGGCCAAGGCCGTAATCCTGCAGGTAACGATAGCCCTCTTTATTGAGCAGAATACCGCCTTCGCCCCGGCACGCTTCGGTAATCAAAATACCGGAGCCTGGCAGGCCAGTGGGGTGGTATTGCACAAACTCCATATCCCGCAGCGCCACGCCGTGACGGTAAGCCATTGCCATGCCGTCGCCAGTGACAATGCCCGCGTTGGTATTGAAGCGGAACAAGCGCCCAGCACCGCCGGTAGCCAACACCACGGCTTTAGCGCGTAGCAGGGTCAGTTCGCCGGTGGCAATCTGCAGGGCAATCACGCCAATGACCGCGCCGTCGTGTACCGCCAGATCAAGCACAAAGAACTCATCGAAACGCTCGATTTCAGGGTATTTCAGCGAGGTCTGAAACAGGGTGTGGAGCATATGGAAGCCGGTTTTGTCGGCAGCAAACCAAGTGCGGGCAGTTTTCATACCACCAAAACGGCGCACCTGTACTTGGCCATCGTCTTTACGGCTCCAGGGGCAGCCCCAGCGCTCCATCTGCACCAGCTCTTGGTAAGCGTGATGGACAAAGTAGTCGGCGACGTTCTGCTCCACCAGCCAGTCACCGCCAGATACGGTGTCATCAAAGTGAGCTTGGTGTGAATCCTCCGCACTGGTAACCGCAGCAGCACCGCCTTCTGCGGCCACGGTGTGTGAGCGCATTGGGTAAACTTTAGACAGCAGCGCAATACGCTGGGGAGTACCCTGGGCTTTGGCCTGCTCAGCCGCACCAATGGCCGCGCGCAAACCCGCTCCTCCCCCTCCCACAATAACGATATCGAAATCTCGCTGCTGCATAACATTTCCTTTCGTTAGCCAAGCAACACCACATTAAGAGTGACGCACTTGAGCAATGTCTTCTTTACTTGAATTTACCATACCCGCACGTTGCCCTTGGCATAACTCTAAAGGGCTATTGACATATATCAACAAAGGCAGAAATAAGTTTTATATCACTTTACCTTAGTGACACAGCATCTACTCTATAAATAGTTAACTGT